>CALJKZ010000644.1 GCA_937983085.1 uncultured Gemmatimonadales bacterium | reverse complement strand
GTTCATGGTCGTAGCCACGGCGTACGCCTTTCTCCTCTTCACCCGCGCTCCCTCACCGGGCAAGGCATTGGCCACCGGGGTTGCCCTGGGGTTGGCGCTTCTCAGCAAATACTCGGCGATCCTCCTGGTGGGCCTTCTGGGCATCTGGTCTGTGGCGTCCGTGGTACGGCGCATCCGTCGGCGGCCGAAGTGGGGTGCGGCCGAAGGCACCCTCGAAGAGGCCATCGGCGAGGATCTACCCGGGGCGGTCAAGGTCGTCGGAGGGGGTCTCGCGCTGGCCCTGGTCGTCGCTGTCCTCGTGGTGAGCCTAGGGTACGGGTCGCCGGGCAACCCCCTGGCGTTCGTGGAGGGGCTGGGCGTGCTCTACACGAACGTGCACGTCGATCTGCCCACGTACTTCAACGGGCGGTTCCACCCCGACGGCCTCTGGTACTACTTCCCCGCTGCATTCGCCCTGAAGGCGCCGACGGCGCTCCTCTTCCTCCTTGCCCTCCGGGTGGGTGAGCAGGTGCATCGGAAGAAGCTCGATCCCGATGAGGCGCTCTATCTCTGGCTTCCCGCCCTGATCTGGGTCGTGGCTATGACCGTCACGGCCCTTCAGTTCGGCATTCGCTACATCCTCCCGGTGTATCCGCTCTTGTTCATCTACGTGAGCGGAATCGTGGCGTCACCCTTCTTCCTGGCCCGGGTCGGACGCGTCGTCGTGACGGTGCTGGTCGGCCTCTTCGCCGTCGGGTCCCTTCGAGCACACCCCCACTACATCCCGTACTTCAACGTCCTGGCCGGTGGTCCGTCCAACGCCATCGAATGGCTCGACGACTCCAATGTCGACTGGGGCCAGGACCTTCCCCTCCTTCGGGACTGGCTTGTGTCGAACGAGATCGACGACGCGACGCTGGTGCCCATGGCTTTCTACGATCCTGCCCTCTACGGCGTGCCGGGCACGGTCGTCCCGCCGGAGGTGGCGCTTCCCGTCCTCGCATCCCCCGACCCCGAGCCGGGCATCTATGCCGTGAGCGCCCACCTCCTTACCCGAGTGCGTTGGGGCGGCCAACCTGCCATCGACCCCCTCCGGGACCTGGAGCCCCGGGTCATTCTGGGGCACTCCATCTGGGTCTTCGACATTCCACCGCGGTGAAACGACACGCGGGTTTCCGGGCGTACGCCGCCTCGGCGCGGCCGGATCTCCGGGTCGACGTCCTGCTCTTCGCCTTTGTCCTCGTCCTGGCGGGCTACTTCTACAACGGATGGGGCTGGAATCAGACCGCCCGGTACGACGCGATCTGGGCGTTCGTGGAGCCTGGTCCGGACCAAGGCACCGTCCGAATCGACGGCTTCCTGACCGACGTCGAGAACGGGATCAACACCGGGGATTGGGCGCACAACGTAGAGCACAGTCCCCACTACTATGCCAACAAGGCGCCTGGGACGACCCTTCTCGGGATCCCTTTCTACTGGGCACTTTACGGCGCCGAGTCGGCTGCGGGTGTCGACCCCCTCGAGCCCGCGCCCGTCCTGGTGAACGCGTATCTGATTCACCTCTGGGTCACCGTCCTGCCGCTGGGGCTCTCGGCGCTCTTCTTCCGCCGAGTGCTGGGCCACGTGGGCGTCGAACCCCGGCGGGCGGTCGCGCTCACAGTCCTCGTCTACGCGGGTACGCTCCTCCTTCCGTTCAGTACCGCGATGTGGGGGCATACCACGGCCGCTGCCTTCGTGGTCATGGCCCTGGGCTGCTTCCTCGGCCAGGGCAGGGGAGCGTGGTTCGCCGCCGGCGTGTTGGCCGGATTCGCCGTCCTCACCGACTACGGCGCGGGCCCGTTCGCCGTGAGTCTGGTGGGCCTTGCTGCCCTGCGCCCCGAGATGCGGGAGCGGATCCCCTGGGTCGTGGCCGGGGGCGCAGGTCCATGCGTGGTCTTCCTCGCATACCACTGGGTTCTCTTCGGGTCGCCGTTCACGTTGGCCAGCTCGTACAGCCCCTCGGAGATGATCACTGAACGTTACATCCTGGGTCTGTTCGGAATCCCCCGTCTCGCGGCCTTTTGGAGCCTGACGTTCTCCACGGCCCGCGGGCTCTTCGTCTTCATGCCCGTCCTCCTCGTCGCCGCGGCAGGCGTCGCGTACATCCGGAGGCACCCGCGAGCCGACCTGGGGTGGCTGGCACTCTTCAACGTCGTGGCCGCCTTGCTCATGAACATGAGCTTCAACGCCTGGCAGGGCGGAGTGAGCGCCGGGCCTCGCTACCTCATCACCGCCCTTCCGCTCTTCGGCTTGCTCCTCGCCTTCGTGCCCGAGGGTCGGCGGGGGCGTGCGGCCATCGTGGGACTCGGCGCCGTCTCGATGGCCAACATGTTCGTTATCGCAGCGGTCTCACCCATGGCGCCTGACGCCTTCCGTGGGTCCTCCCTCTTCTTCAGTTGGGCGAAGGTGCTCGGCGTCCTCCAGGTGGACCTGGGCCTCGAAGCGCCTCCGCCTCCGGGGGGACCCCTGTCCCGTGGCAGCCTCCACATCTATCCGACCATCCCCTTCAGGGACTGGGGGGTGCCCGTGACCGGCGCCCTCTACGAGCGGTGGGCTTCGTTCAACCTGGGCGAGCGCCTCCTCGGGCTGCGCGGGACGTGGTCGCTGTTGCCGGTCATCGGGGCGGCCACGGCATTGGGGGTCGCCGCTGTTCGCGTGGCCGATGTCCGGGAGGCTGTGGCTGGCCCTCCCGACTCGGTGCCCGAAGGTCCGGAGGATGTCGCGTCCTAGGCGTCGGGCTATCTTCGACGCCCTCGACCACGTGGGATGTCGCTCCCGCCCGACCTCCCGTTTCATCTCCACCACCCGGTTCCACGAATGAGCATGACCGACGACACCACACGCGCTTTCCCCCTTGCCGTCCGCGGCCTCCCAGAGGTTCTCCTCGTCACGGCCGCATTGGTCTTCCTCATCCAACCCA
>CALJKZ010000643.1 GCA_937983085.1 uncultured Gemmatimonadales bacterium | reverse complement strand
CACCCGCTCGACGGCCTCCTCGCTGGCCCCGCTCTGGGCCCCGAGGGCCTCGGCGTTGGCCCGTTGATCGTATCCGCCGCGAACGCCGAAGGACGGCGATGCCCATCGCAGCTGCTCGTCGGCCTGTCGTCCACGCCGTACCTGCGCGTCGATCTCGGCTGCGCCCAGGAGAAGAAGGAGGGAGGCGGCGAGGGCCCGGGTGGCCAGGGCGGATCCTCGGGTGGCGGGACGGGTCGGGTTCATGGAGATCTCGATGAGCGGGTCACGACGTCGGGGCCTTATACCCGACGAGCACACCTCGGTGCTTGTTTACGTTGACGGCCGCCCGGTCTTTCGGTCCAACGATCTCCTCGGTGGTCGGGTCAAAGGAAGTGTCGACAGAAGGCACTTCGAGGGATCAAGGAGGATGACGATGGGCACGGCACTCGAGATCACGGCGTTGGTCGCACTACTCGGCGGGGGCGCGGACCACTGCGACTACTCCCTCGCCCGCGACCTCACCCTGCCCGTGACGGCCGTCTCCCTGGTCGACATCCGGGCCGGTTCGGGTGACCTGCACGTCGAGGGCATGGACGGGCTCGACGAGATCCGAGTGGAAGGGCGGGTGTGCGCGTCCGACGAGGCCCTCCTCGAGGATCTCACCATATCCGCGGAGACCGACGGCGGAACGGCATTCATCCAGACCAACTACCCCGACCAACGTGATCGAGGGTGGCGTGGTTGGACGGCCAGCATCGACCTCGTGGTCCTGGTACCCACGGGGATGGCGGTGGAGATCGATGACTCCTCCGGCAACATGGAGGTCCGGGGCACGGGAGATCTCCGCATCGACGATTCCTCCGGCTCGATCTACGTCGAGGACATCCTCGGCTCCGTCGAGGTCGACGATTCATCGGGTGGGCTCGACATCGAGGGTGTCGACGGGGACGTGCGCGTCTCCGACGGCTCGGGTGGCATCGACGTGACGGACGTCACCGGGGACGTCATCATCGACGAGGACGGCTCGGGGAGTATCGAGGTGAGGGACGTGGGTCAGAACTTCACCGTCCGTCGAGACGGCAGCGGAGGCATCCGTCACAGCGGTGTGCGGGGCACCGTGGATATCCCGGAGCGGCGGCGCCGCGGGGGCTGAGAGTCCTCGCCCCACCCTCGATGATGGGTGCGGGGCCGGTGCTCAGCCCACCCGCTCTTCTTCGCGACCGATCCGGGACTCCTCGGCACGCGCGACGGCGTCCAGCAGCAGCCCGGGATCGAGCGGCTTGAGCAGCGTCCACTCCGCCCCGAGAGCTTCGGCCATGTGGAGCTGGAAGGGGCCCGTTGCCGACACCGCGATGACCGCTGGAGCCGGGTGGAACTCGCGGAGAATGGAGATGAGCTCGAAGCCGTGCACGTCGGGCATCTGCAGGTCGGTCACCACGATGTCGATGCCGTACCTGAGAAACTCGCGGAGCGCCTCTTCACCGCCTTCCGCCACGATGGTCTCGTGTCCAGCGCGGGCGAGAACCGCCTGCACCAGGAGGCGGTCGGATTCCTCGTCGTCTACGATCAGGATGCGGGCCACGTCGTCGCCTCCTGCGGCGGGTTGCTGGGGGTCCCTGTACAACGCTGCCACAGAAGTCCTTCAAAGGTCAAGCATTTTCCTTCAGCCCACCAACTCCCGTGTGAGCGCGAGGAGGTCGTCGAGTTTGAACGGGCGACGGAGGGTCGCGTGGCCCTCGAAGACCCGCCACGGTCCGAAGAAGGGGAGGCCGCCTTGGCCTCCATCCGCCACCGTGATCCGCGGGACGTTGGGGAAGTCGCGCACAATCTCGGCCAGGGGATCGGGCTCTCCCGACTCGGGGGTGGGCAGGTCGGCGATGAGCAGATCCACCGATTCGCTGCGCAGGGTAGCCACGGCGGCGAACTGATCGCGTACGGTGAGGACGTCGTAGCCCTCTTCCGTCATCACATCGCGGATGACCGCACCGAGCTCCGAATGGTCTTCGAGGAGCACCACGACGGGCGTCGACGGCATGCGGCGCTAGCGGGGGTCCACTTCCGCGTAGACGGCGGCCTGTCCGTCACGTGTGAACGAGTACACCTGGTACGGCTGGGGATTCGGGCCTTCCATGCCCGGAGACCCGATGGGCATCCCCGGAACCGCGATCCCGGCTACGTCCGGGCGATCGGCAAGGAGACTCCTCACGTGTTCGACGGGGATGTGTCCTTCCACCACGTACCCGTCGACGATGGCGGTATGGCACGACGACAGCTGAGTGGGAACGCCGGCGTCCCGCTTCACCACCATGAGGTCACGCGTATCCCGAGCGTCCACCGTGAATCCCGCCGCTTCCATGTGTTCGATCCAGCCGTTGCAGCAGCCGCAGGTGGGCGTCTTGTAGACCAGCACCGTGGGAAGATCCTGGCCGTCGGCGGCCGCCGACGCTTCCGCGGCCATGGCCTGCCCGACCGTCGCGGACGGGTCGTTCTCGGCGCAGGCGAGGGCGCCAAAGGACAGGAAGAGTGTCAGGGCGATGCGGGGCGACGTGCGCATGATTCGGATCCGGGTGGGTCGGAAGACGCGTGACGGGACGTGGGGAGGGGTCCTTCAGAAGTATAGTGGCCCTCACCGGTCCCACCAGACGGTGGAGCCCTTCAGTCGCCCGCGGGGGGCGGCGCGACCCTTTCAGCAGGCACCCAACGGCCCTCGAGGAGCCGGCCGACGAGGGTGGTGCCAGCGGTGTCGCTTCCTGGGTCCTGGGCGAAAAGGACAAGATCGCCACGGGTGCCCTCGACCACCGGGCTCCATGCCGTTCCCCCCGAATCTCCGCTTCGGGCGACCAGGTAGCCGGAGCCACCCCCATCCACCACAACGGCGTCCACGGGCAGGGGCAGGGAACCGGTCGATCCGATGGCGTCCACCGTACCACGCCGTACCAGGACCGTCGCCGGCTGTGCAGGGTCGCCGGCGGTTCCCGGGAGACGCACGTCGATGAAGGCCACCACCTGCGGGATGGCCTCCTCCGCGTGGGCGAGGCCGCGCGAGGCAGCTTCGGCCCCGTCCGCGCCGGCCGGGCTCTCGGGTGGCGGATGGGGCGCTCGGCCGTGGAGCACGAGCAGCCCCACGGCGCACGCCACGAGGGCGAGACCCAGGGTGTCCTTCGGCTTCAGGCGCATGCGCGGAGAAGGGGTGGTGCAGGGTGGGGTTCGGTGACGGACGCGTCTACCGATGCGTGAAGCATGAAGTATACCACGCGCCATCCGTTCCGGAACCCGCGGCCGGGTCGAGCGGCGTAGGGCCGGGACCCGCGTTTGCTACCCGATCGAGTCGTGCGCTGCGGTCCGTTCGTTGGCCTGGTCCCGCGAGCGCATGGCGGCGCCCACCGCGCCCGCCCCGGGAATGGGCAGGTCCGCGACGATGCTGTCTTTTTGCGCGCGAGTCAGGGTGTCGGCGGCCGTCTGGCCGTCCTCATCCACATCGCCTCCGCAGGCCACGAGGACGACCACCGCGAGAATGCTGAGCGTCTTCTTCATGTTCCACACTTGCTGCGTCGACGGGGGAGTGCAAGTTCGGCGTCATGACCACCACGGAGCGGGGCGAGACGGGCACGGGAATGGGCCTCGGGACGCGCATCCTGGTGGGCATGATCGTCGGCGCGGTCGTCGGGGCCGCACTGGGAGAAGGCGTGACGGCCATCGAGCCCGTCGGGGAGCTTTTCATCCGGCTCCTGATCCTGGCGGCCATCCCCCTCGTCTTCTTCAACCTGCTGGCCGGGCTCACGGCCCTCACCGACGTCCGGACCTTCGGACGCCTGGCCGGGAAGATCATGAGCTACTACGTGGTGACGGACGTGGTGGCATTGT
>CALJKZ010000642.1 GCA_937983085.1 uncultured Gemmatimonadales bacterium | reverse complement strand
CCACGCCTCCGGCGCACGCCCAGGATGCTCTCCCGAGCATCGAGAACCACACCCAGGGCATGGAACGAATGGAGGGGTTCTTCGACCTCTACTGGGACGACGCCACGGGCTCTCTCTTCTGGGAAATCCCGGCCCTCGACACCGAGTTCCTCTACCAGATATCCATGGGCTCTGGGCTCGGCTCGAACCCGGTGGGCATCGACCGAGGGCAGCTTCGCGGTACGCATATCCTCGAGGCGCGACGCGTCGGTCCCCGCGTACTCCTCATGGAGCCCAACTACCGCTTCGTCGCCCAAATTTCGCCAGGCCGGCTTCGATCCCGACCTCATCGACCAGCTCCTCGCCCCAGGTCAGGGCACCTTCACCCTGGACCGTGACCGGAGCGCCATCCACCTCCCCAATACCCAGTCGTTCCCCGAGAACACCGAAGTCGAGTCCATCCTGACGTTCACCTCCCGCGATCCCGCAGGCCTGGTCAACGGCGTGGCCGCCACGGGGGAGGCGGTGACGCTCCGGCAACACCACTCCTTCATCCAGCTCCCGGGACCGGGCTTCGAGACACGGATCGCGGACCCGCGCGTCGGGGTGAACGGGCCGACGCTGTACGACTACGCCACGGCCATCGACGAGGACATGCGGGTGCGCCTCTCCGCGAAGCATCGCTTGGAGCGGACCAACCCGAACGCCGAGCGGTCGCCGGCCGTCGAGCCCATCGTCTACTACGTCGACCCGGGGACACCGGAGCCGGTCCGCTCCGCGCTCATCGAAGGGGCCGCCTGGTGGAACGAGGCCTTCGAGGCCGCCGGCTACATCGACGCCTTTCGCGTGGAGCTCCTCCCCGACGGCGTCGACCCCCAGGACATCCGCTACAACCTCATCCACTGGACCCACCGCCGAACCCGCGGCTATTCGTACGGCAACACCGTCACCGACCCACGGACGGGCGAGATCATCCGTGGCGTGGTGAACCTGGGCAGCCTCCGCCTCCGGCAGGACTACCTCCACGCGCAGGGCATGGTGCCTCCCTTCTCAGGGGGCATCTCGCAGGACGAGGACTCTGACGGCGGAGAGTTCGCCGACGCCCCGGTCTTCGAATACCTGGCCCAGGTCGCTCCGACGACGAACCAGGTGGAGATGGCGCTGGCCCGGGTGAGGCAGCTTTCGGCCCACGAGGTCGGGCACACCATCGGCTTCCCCCACAACTACATGGCCAGCGCCTACGGCCGGGAGAGCGTGATGGACTACCCGGCTCCCTACGTTCAGATCACCAACGGAGAGATCGACCTTTCCGACGCCTACGTTCAGCGCATCGGCGAGTACGACAAGCTCTCGACGGACTGGCTGTACCGGGATTTCCCCGACGGCGCCGACGTCGAGGCCGAACTCGAGGAGATCGCCGAGAGGAGCATCCGCGAAGGCCTCATCTACATGGGCCACACCAACAACAACTTCATCGGCGCCGCGCATCAGTACGCCAGCGTGTGGGACAACGGTTCGAATCTGGTCGACCACCTCAAGCTGGAAATGGAGGTGCGCAACCTCGGGCTGGAGCGCTTCGGTACCAACGCCATCCGTCCAGGTGAGCCACTATCGAACCTCGAGTACGTCCTCCTGCCCCTCTACATGCACCGCCGGTTTCAGCTCCGTTCGGCCATCCAGAGCCTCGGCGGCGCCGACTACCGCTACGCCTTGAGGGGTGATGGCCAGACGCCTTTCACCGTCGTACCGGCCGAGGAGCAGCGGGCTGCCCTGGAGACCGTCCTCCAGACGCTGGACGTCGAGTCACCGGCACTCCCCGCCGCCCTCGCAGAGCTCATCACCCCTCCACCCTTCCGCCACGACGAGGGCGAGCAGTTCGCCGGACACACCGGGCTCATCTTCGACCCCCTGGCCGTGGCCGAGGCGTCCGCCGCCTTCACCGTGGGTGAGATCCTCCAACCCCAGCGGATGGCACGACTGGTCTACTACGGCACCAAGGGCGACTACCCGGACCTGCTGGACGTCATCCACGGCCTCATGCAGGCCACCTGGGGAGCCCCGGAGCCCGCCGACGACTACCGGAGGGAGATTCTCAACGCCACACAGCGCACAGTGGTGGACCAGCTCATGCAGCAGGCCGCCCGCGACGACAATCCGGCGTCGGTCCGCTCCATCCTTGCGGCGACGCTCGAGGAGCTGGCCGAGCGCATAGAGACCGAAGCCTCGCCGACGGAGCACGAGCGACTCGTCGTGTCCGACATCCGGCGTTGGCAGCTACGCATCGAGAACACCGTTCCCGGACCGGTCCTCGAACTCCCGGCCGGTGATCCCATCGGCGGAAGCTCACGCAGCGGAAACAGGGGCAACCGCTAACCGGACACCGGCCTCACCCCCCAGGACGCACGAAGCCCCCCGAGGAGACTCCCGTCCTCGGGGGGGCTTCCGAACCGCGGCACCGGGCCGGGCCGCGGGGTCGTCAGGCAGGCGTCATCAGACGGCGCAGGCCATATCCTGTCCGCAGCACAGCGGCGACTTGATCATGCCGTGGCCATCGGGGCACTTGGAGACTTCGACCTCCACGCCGGCGTCGGTGGTGATGGTGCCGTCGACCAGAGGCTTCCCGCAGGTCGCGCACGAGACGTTCACGCTCATGCCGCACTTGTCACAGGTATAGGTGGCCATCGTCGGTGTCTCCCTCTCGGTGAATGCGTGCTCGGAGGTCCCGTCCTACCGGAAGCCTCCCGGGCCGCCACATTAGCGTGTCGGCCACGAGTGTCCAGTGGTGGAGGGCGCCTAACGAACGCCCACCCATCCCTTCACCGAGTCGAACAGCGTCGCCGAGTCGTACCCGACGCCGTGCTTGAAGACGAGGGTCATCCTGCGAAACGCGTCCAGATCGTCCCGGGGGTCCCCGCGCATGAGCACCAGGTCCGCGTCCTTACCCACCTCCACCGTGCCAATCCGGTCCCCTGCTTCCAGGTACTCAGCGCCGTTGCGCGTGGCGACTTCCACCGCCTGCTCCACGGTGA
>CALJKZ010000641.1 GCA_937983085.1 uncultured Gemmatimonadales bacterium | reverse complement strand
ACGCCATCGTCTAGATACCGATCGGTATAGACCCTGCTCAGCGCGTAGTAGGGCCTCAGCTCCTGGAAGTTCTGATACGTGCGAGGGAGCACTGACGTGTCCCACAGCCGCAGGTTGTCGATCACCAGCCGATTGGCCTCTATGTCCTCGGCGCTCAAATCGCCGGCGGCATCGAAATCGCGCACCTCCACTTCGTCCAGCCCATAGGCGCTTCGGGTGAACGCGAGATTGTTCGCGATGAACTCGCGATCCCGGTCCAACTGGTTGGGCGTCACCTGGAAACGCTGGACGACCGCCGGGTAGATCGACCCGGCGGCGATGGCCACGACGAGCCAGGAGACGACGGTGACTATCGACAGAGTCCACCCGCGCCGCCAGATGTTGACGATGAAGATGACTGCACCGATCAACGCGACGGCGATGAGCAGCCGCAAGGCCGGCAATCGAGCGTTGACGTCGGTGTAGCCCGGGCCGAAGAATTGGGGCTCGGAACGTGCCGAGAGCAGCAGGGCGTACATGTCGAGCCTGTAGACGACGGCCCGCACCACGGCGAGGACTGCCAGCATCGCCAAGATGTGGGTCCTCGTTCCACTGGTCACGTTGAGACCCCGGCCGCTGAGTCGGATGCCGCCGTTGAAGTAGTGCACGACGACGACCACCACGAGGGTCAGCAGAACGAGATTGAAGACCCAATCGACTGCGGTCTCGAGGAACGGCAGTTGGAACATGTAGAAACCGATGTCCGTGTTGAACACCGGATCTTCGATTCCGAAGTCCCCGCCATTCTGGAAGAGGAAGTACTCATCCCGCCATGACGACGCGGCGAGCCCGAGCAGTAGGGCCAGCCCGGCGCTCACCAGAAGTCGAATCTGACGTGTGCGCGGCTCCACCCATTCCCGGAAGCGCTCGATCAGCTCCTCCTCCTCGGTCAGGTCGAATGGGACCCACCGCGGAGAGAGACGGTCGGCGAGGCGAAGGCTCAACCAGATGACGATGAACGCAACGACGACACCGGCTGCGCCCAGCAAAAGCGAGACCGACCAGTTCTTGAGCCAGATCGACTCGTATCCGATCGAGTCGAACCAGAGGAAGTCGGTCCAAAGCGAACCCGCTGCGGTCAGGGTCAGGTAGATCCCTGCTACGACCGCGAGTATGAGCGTGGCCGGGCGTCGCCTATCGGGAGCCGGCGCGTCTGAGGGTGCCCTGGTGAACATTGGGAACCGAGTCTACGGGCGAGTCCCGGAAAACGTTACTGCCGGAGCCCGAGGTCACACGGCGACGGTGCACTCGCAGCCCGCGTGCACCGGAGGGAGGCTCTCCGAAGGATGCTCGGCAGCGCTCTGACAGGCGCTGCACGGAGTACCCGAAGGCACCCATACGACTTCGAGGCCCGGAGCAGAGTCGACCATGCCCCTATGGAAAGCGCGAAGCGACAGAGCGCGTACTCTGCGTTCGGCCTCGTCGGTCCTCCATGCGCGGAAAACCTTCGACGCCGCCGATTGGCGCTCCCGCTGCCCCTCCCCGACCTCGCCCATCTCACGACTCAGATCGGATGCGATCGACGTGCCGAAATCCTCAGGCGCATCGGTCGACGGAGTCTGGGGACGCTTCAGCTTGCTACCGGACATCGCTTCAGCCCGATCATGGCCGGCGCTGTAGCTCTCCGCCCACAACGTGATCAGCTCGGCCCGCACGATCTCCGATATCTCGGAGCGGTCCGGAGCCCAATTGGTGTCCGTGCGAAGACCGTCGAGCGCAATGTTCTGCGCTTCGGTGACCGAGCGCTTGACCCCGCGCAATGCCCTGTTCGTGATCGGAAGCAGGACAGCGTCTCTC
>CALJKZ010000640.1 GCA_937983085.1 uncultured Gemmatimonadales bacterium | reverse complement strand
GCAAGATGTGCCGAACGTCCGGGTTTTCCAATGGGGTGTTGTCGTTGGGTGCGCGCGGGACGAGCGAGACCTACACTACGGGTCCCTTTGACCCCGTTTCCGGGCTCGAGTCAGGAGCCCACGAAGTAGGTAGGATCGCAGTGAGAGGTCACCGAAACCACAGGTGGGTCCTTACCCTCGGCTTGTCGTCCGTTGCCATGGTCATCGGGCTCGGAGTCGCAGAGGTCGCTCTGCGCATCTCAGGGCTTGCACCGCCAAAGGGCTTGTTCACGGCGACGGAAGGGCAGTTTCGACGCATTCCAGGCACGTTCGCCCCCGGTCAGCGAGCGGTCCTAAGCGAAGGGACGCCATTCGAGCACCGGGCCACCATCAATCGACTGGGGTATCGGGGGCCTGAGATGCCCGCTTCGAAGCCCGACGGACAGTTCCGGATCCTCTTCGCCGGTGACTCCTTCACATGGGGTCACAACGTGGACGACACGGAGACGACACCGCTCGTCCTCCAGCGCTTCCTCGCAGAGCGCTGCACCCAGGCCGCGGTCGCCAACGCCGGTTTTCCGGGATCGACCATACTGGCACACCAGGCCATTATCGAACGCGGACTCTCCATCGATCCGGACCTCGTCGTTCTCATGTACCACGAGAACGACATCGACGAGCTGATCTACCCGCGGAGGTGGACCCAACTCGCATCCAATCGGAGGATCAAGTCCGCCTTTCCCGTGTCCGTCGCCTATCCGCTCGTGCGAAAAAGCGCCCTGTGGAGCACGGCCCAGCACGTGCGGCGGGTTTTCCAGAACCGTGGTGCGACGTCCCGTATGCCGACCATGCAGCATTCCACGCCCCGTGAGGAAGACGTGGTCCGGGCCCTGGACGAGTATCGAGAGCGCCTCGAAGCGACCCGTGACACCGTGCGCCTCCGTGGCTCGAGGCTCCTGTTTGTGACGTTCCCGCACCCTCGATCGGTGGAAGCCGGAGAGGGAGGCAGAGACTACGAGGCCATCCTGGCGATCGCCCGGAATCTGGACCTTCCGACCATCGATTTGCTGCCCGACCTGATGCGAGGTCCGTTGTCCGTGGCCGACGCCTATCTCGTTCCCGAAGACTACCACCCGTCGCCCTCGGGTCATCGCCTGGCCGCTCGGGTGATCGCGGATCGCATCCTCCAGGAGATGCGTCCCGAGGCGTGTAACGCGGCATAGGGCTGGACCTCCTCGCGCAGGTCGGCGTTACGGCCAGCCTATGCGCGTGGAACAGGGCTTGGAAGCGGCCGCAGACAACCTTGCATTACCAGCCCACGGGGCACTTCTTTGGAGAGGAGGCGGACGCCCTTTTCCCGACCGCCCCACCCCTCGTCGCACGCAGCTATACCGAGTTCCCCGACATCTTTGGTGCCCCTGGACCCGCGGGGGCGCCGTCATGAGACCCTGTAGATGACTCCGCCCCCCCCGCCCCCAGAGGGCACGAGGCTTCCCGAGCACGCCATTGCCATCGTCGGGATGGCCGCGCACCTGCCAGGAGCGTACGAGATCGACGCGTTCTGGCACAATCTGCGCGATGGTGTCGAGAGCATCCGACGATTCACCGACGACGAGCTCGAGTCGGAGGGAGTCGATCCTGGGCTCCTGCGCGATCCTCATTACGTGAAGGCCAACGGCGTCCTGGACCGGATGGAGTGGTTCGACGCGGGGTTCTTTGGTTTGAGTCCGCTCGACGCGGCAGTCATGGACCCTCAAACGAGGCACTTCCTGGAGTGCACCTGGCATGCCCTGGAGGATTCGGGACACGTCCCTGAGAGCTTCGAGGGGAACATCGGTGTCTTCGCCGGGGCGGGCGCGGCTCAGTACTTCTGGAAGAACGTGGTCCAGGACGCAGAGCTCATGGATACGGTGGGCTACTTCCTTCTACGCCACACCGGGAACGACAAGGATTTCGTGGCGACCCGCGCATCCTACGAATTCGATCTCAAAGGCCCGAGCGTCACCGTTCAGACGGCGTGCTCGACGTCGCTGGTTGCCGTCCATCTCGCCTGTCAGAGTCTCCTGAGCTGGGAGTGCGACATGGCACTCGCAGGTGGAGTGACCATCGAGCAGCCCCACTATGCGGGGTACAAGTACGAGGAAGGCGAGATCCTTTCTCCGGACGGACACTGCCGGTCGTTCGACAGCAAGTCGCAGGGTACGGTTTTCGGAAGCGGAGCCGGCGTTGTTGTCCTCCGACGTCTGGAAGACGCTTTGGCGGACGGCGACGAGATCCACGCGGTCATCCGCGGCACGGCCATCAACAACGACGGCGCCGGAAAGGTCAGCTACCTGGCCCCCAGCGTCGACGGTCAGGCGAAGGTCATTGCCGAAGCCCTCACCGTAGCGGACGTCGACGCCAGGTCGATCGGCATGGTCGAGGCCCACGGGACGGGCACACCCGTTGGGGATCCCATCGAAGTCACGGCGCTGACCCAGGCCTTCCGCACCCAGACCGAGGATGTCGGTTTCTGTGCGTTGGGGTCCGTCAAGTCCAATATCGGGCACCTGGATACCGCGGCGGGCGTCGCCAGTCTCATCAAGGCCACGCTGGCGGTGAAGCACGGAGAGATACCTCCGACGGTCCACTTCGAGCAGCCGAACCCGCTTCTGAACCTTGAGTCCAGCCCGTTCTTCATCAACGCCGAGGCGGTGCCATGGCCCGAGGGTGAGGGGCCACGGCGTGCCGGCGTGAGCTCGCTGGGCGTCGGAGGTACCAACGCCCACATCATCGTCGAGGAGGCGCCTCGTCGTGAGCGCCCCGACGAGTCCGATCGCCCCTTCCACCTTCTCACGTTGTCCGGTCGCTCGTCGAACGCGGTGGAAGACGCGTCTCGGCAGCTCTTGAACCACCTGGAGGAGCTGCCTGAAGGCTCGTTGGCCGACATCGGGTTCACACTGGCGGCCGGTCGTCGCCGCTTCGGACATCGACGGAGCATCGTCGCGTCCTCCGTCGAGGACGCCATCGAGAAGCTCGCCACCAGCGACGCCTCCAGCTCGGTCGACATCGCAAGCACAGCCGAGGGGCGAGAGGTCGCGTTTCTATTCGCGGGGGGAGGCGCGCAGTACCCGAACATGGGCCGGGCACTCTACGAGACCGAGCCCCTGTTCCGTGAGGTCGTCGACCGATGCCTCTCGTACCTCGAGGCGCAGGAGGACCTGGACCTCCGCCCCCTGCTGTTCGCCCCCGTGGATCGTCAGAGTGAAGCGGCACGGGAGCTCCAACGCCCGTCTCTGGCCCTCCCCGCACTCTTTACGATTCAGTACGCGCAAGCGCGGCTCTGGATGTCGTGGGGCATCGAGCCTACGGCCATGATCGGCCACTCCATGGGTGAGTACACGGCCGCGTGCCTCGCGGACGTCATGTCCATGGAAGACGCGTTGTCCATCGTGGTCCTCAGAGGCCGCCTCTTCGAGCAGGTCGAGCGTGGGGGCATGCTCAGCGTAAGTCTCGGCGAGGACGAGCTGGCGTCCTATCTGGGCGCGGATCTCTCCATCGCCGCAATCAACGCGCCTGAGGTCTCGGTGGCCGCCGGGCCGGTCGCCTCCATCGACGAGCTCGAAGGGCGACTTTCGGCCGCAGGAGTCGACGCTCGACGAATCCGGATCGATGTCGCGGCGCATTCGTCCATGCTGGACCCGATTCTGGAGGAGTTCCGAGCCGGCCTTCAAACCCGCGCATTCTCTCCTCCGAAGCGAAAGGTCATCTCGAACCTCACCGGGGAGATCGCCGGGGACGAACTCGCGGATCCGGACTACTGGGTCCGCCACCTCCGTCAAACGGTCAGATTCGCTGACGGTCTGGGACACCTGCTCGCCACCGACGGCCCGCTACTCCTCGAGGTGGGCCCCGGCCGGACCCTCGCCACCGTCGCCCGGATGCACCCGTCGTGGTCGTCCGACCAACCGACTCTGTCGTCGCTCCCCCACCCGAGCGAGCCCTCCGACGCTCTCGCCTTCCAACTCGGGACGCTGGGTGCATTGTGGGGACATGGCGCCGATCCCGATTGGGAAGCGGTGTTCGGCTCGGGGGGCCGCCGTCGACTTTCGCTTCCTGGATATCCGTTCCAGCGTGAACCACACTTCGTCCAGCCTCCCCTGGAAGAGTCGGGAGCGACATCGCGGCCCCGCGAGTCCGAGGACGATACGAGCCGACGCGAGGACATCGCTGAGTGGTTCTACAAGCCTCAGTGGACGCCCACGCTCCTGCCCGATGAAGGTGCCCGCACCGCCGAAGCGCGAATCCTGGTGCTCACGGACGTCGATGCTCCGGGGTCACGTCTGGCGGACCGTCTCGAGGCTGAGGGTCACCACGTCACAGTGGTGCATCGAGGCGATCGCTTCGAGAGGGACGGAGCGAGCTTCACGGTCCGCCCGGACGCGTCTGATGACTGGAAGGAGCTGCTCGAGGCACTGCACAGCGACTCAGGGCTTCCCTCCATCGCACTCCACACCTGGTCCCTCGGCGAGGCCCAAGGCGCCACTCTGGACGAAGAGCAGGCCGCCGCCTTCTTCGCACCTCTATACTTCTTCCAGGCGCTCGAGAGCACCGCTCCCAACCATGCCCTGGACTGGATCGCCGTCACGACAGGGGTCTTGGCGGTCTCCGGCACCGAGATCCTCGTCCCGCCACGGGCCTTGTTGCTCGGTCCGGTCCGCGTGGCCCCGAAGGAAATGGTGTCATTGAAGACGCGACTGGTCGACGTCGGCGACCTGCCACGCGAGTCGGGCCCCGAAGCACGCCTGTGGGAGCGCTTGGCCTCGGAGGTCACGGCTCCATCTGCGGAGCGGATCCTGGCGTATCGCGGTTCAGAGCGATGGACCGTCGCCTACGCCCCTCGCCCCGTCGAGGCGGCTGCCGGACCAGCCATCGCCGACGGAGCCACGGTCCTCATCACCGGCGGGCTCGGTGGAATTGGACTGGAGATCGCCGGCGACCTGGCTCAGCAGGCGAGAGTCAACCTGGCCTTGTCGAGTCGCCGGGGCCTGCCGCCTCGCGACGAGTGGCCGAGGCTGCTGGCCGAGCGTGACGAGAACGACAAGACGAGTCGGGCCATCCGGGAGATCCTCGCTATCGAGGCACAAGGCTCGTCCGTCGCGGTGTTCGCCGTGGACGTCACCGACCCTGACGCCATGGGAAGGATGGTCGGGGACGTCACCCAGCGCTTCGGACGGGTCGACGGTGTCATCCACGCCGCCGGTACGCTGGACGACGGCCCCCTGTTGGCGCGGGAAGCGGACCAGGCCCGGGCCGTCCTCGACCCGAAGGTCGCGGGCACGGAAGCCCTGAGAGGGGCCCTGCAGGGGGAGTCGCCGACGTTCGTGGTGCTCTTCTCTTCGGTCAGTGCCGTCATAGGCGCTCCTGGTCAGATCGACTACGCCGCCGCGAATGCCTTCCTCGACGCGTACGCTCGTGAGTGGGAGCGCACCAGCGGCACCCGGGTGGTATCGCTGGCCTGGGGCGCGTGGAAGGACGTCGGAATGGCCGCCGAGCTCGCAGGCGAAGTCCGGTACGACCGTTCGAAGGAAGACGGCGAAGATGGAACCGAGCTGTCGCATCCCTTCTTCGAGGTGCGTCGGGACGGGCCTGGCGACGAGCGGGCCGTAGCGTCGACGATGGGCCGTGACCGCCACTGGATGCTCGAGGAGCACCAGGTACGCGATGGTCCCTGGGTGCTCCCGGGCTCCGGGTACGTCGAACTGCTTCGGGCAGCCCGCCATGAGCTTCTACCAGACGGTCCCTTCGCTTTCCGCGATCTCGTTTTCGTGAGTCCGTTCCGCCTGGAGGGAGATGAGGCTCGTGAACTGGAGATCCGCCTTCAGCCGGTGGAGGGTGGTCACGGCGTGCTCTTCAGGAGCCGGAAAGATGTGAGCGCCGAATGGGTCGACCACGCGACGGCCTTCCTCCCCATAGATGGACACGTGACCGTGTCGTCAGAGGAACTCTCATCGGTCGTCGATCGGTTGGGCTCGCCCGAGCCGTTCGAGCAGCCGACGCACCCGTTCATGAACTTCGGTCCCAGATGGTCCAACATCATCGGCCAGTCCACCAACGGGGAGCAGGCGCTCCTGCAGCACGAACTCCCAGAGAGCTTCATCGACGACCTACGGGAATCCGAGTTGCACCCCGCTCTGCTCGACATGGCAACGGCGGGCGCGCAGCACCTCGTTCCCGGCGTGGACCCGGAACGTGATTTCCTCGTGCCCACCGGATATGGGGCCCTCAGGATGAGCGGCCCGCTTCAGGAGCGAATCACCAGCCACATCAGGCTGACGAGTGCAGAAGACGGCGGCATGCTGGCCTCCTTCGACGTGACCATCTATGGAGAGGATGGGTCGGAGTTGGTGGCCGTGAAGGACTTTAGCATGATCCGGGTCATGGGCGATGGCCTCCAGAGCGCGGCCTCCGACACCCCGTCGTGGCTGGAGGCGGCAATCTCTCCGGCCGAGGGTCGGGAAGTCATGCGCCGGGTCCTCGCACGAGGTCTCGGCCCGCACGTGTTCGTAGCGACCCGACCGCTCCCCGCCCTCATCGCCGAGGCCGCCGCGGCACCCTTGCGACAGCGCCCTGCCGCGGCTCGAGTGGCGCCGACTCGGGTCCTGATGCCCGAGGTCTCCGACGCTCTCGTTGCACATGACGCCGTCGCCGAAGCGGCGGCCCTCGGGACACCGGGCGACGTCGAGTCACCACGGGTCGTGGGCTTCATCGTCTACCGACCAGGGGAGCACGCCACTGTCAGCGAGTTACGACGATTTGTCCGGGACCAGCTCGATCGCAACGTGGTCCCGCAGAACTTCGTGGAGATGGTCGCGCTCCCTCGAGATGGCGACGGGGCGATTCGGACCGAGGAGCTGCGAGACCCCTTCGCGGCTGTGGACGACTATGTCGCGCCACGAACGGTGACCGAGGATACCATCGCTACCATCTGGTCCGACCTCCTGGCCCTCGATCGCGTGGGCATTCACGACAACTTCCTAGACGTCGGCGGGCACTCACTGGTGGGAATCCGAGTGCTCTTGAGGATTCAACAGGAGACGGGTGTCCGCCTCGAGGCCAACGCCTTGACCATGCAGACGCTGGAGCAGTTGGCAGCAGAAGTCGATCGGACGTCGGGCCAGGGCCCCGTCCCCCTCGAGGGTGCCGCCGACGGAGAGTCGATGGATGCCCGCGAGTCGACCGGGGAGCCGGCCGACGACGAAGCGGCGACAGCTCCGCAAACCGATTCCGATGCCGGCCGGGTGGACGACGGGGAGGACGACTCCCCGGGTGAAGGGTTCCTTTCCAAAGTGAAGCGAGCGGTCACGAAGCGATGAACCCCTTCTTCTTCGGCCCCTCCGAACGGCCCTTGTTCGGAGTGTACACCCATGGAAAGTCCGGCGGTGGCCCGGAGGGTGCCGTACTCCTATGCTACCCGACGGGCTCGGAGTACATGCGTGCACACCGCGCCTTTCGACAACTCAATACCCTGCTCAATCGTGTGGGATTGAGCGTCCTTCGCTTCGACTACTCGCACACGGGGGACTCGGCCGGCCACAGTGAAGATGCGTCCGTCGCCACGTGGCTGGACGACTTCGACTGGGCCATCGAAGAGCTCAAGGACAATGCCAGGGTGGAGTCCGTCTCCGTCGCAGGGCTGCGGATGGGCGCGACGTTGGCCACCCGCGCCTGCGTTGACCGATCCGATGTCGAGCACCTGCTCTTGTGGGACCCCATCGTCTCGGGCGGCGCGTATCTCGACGAGGTCGTGGGCCGTCCACGCCCGGATGGGGTGGTCGGAGTCGAAGGCTTCCCGATGACCCCGTCTCTGAGGGAGGAGATCGAGCACTTGGACCTGACCGCTGCTGAGCTGACGCCGAAGGGCATGATGTCCAGTATCCTGGTTGCCGAGGACCGCCCGGACTATCGCCAGTTGGCGGACGCCTGGCTCGGCAACGGATGGGAGGGGTCGTTCAGGGTCGTCCCTTCCGAAGGCAATTGGGCGCAGGCTGATCCCTTCGGCGACGCCCTCATCCCTCAGCAGATCATTCAGTCGATTGTCGACGAACTACGAGTACCGACCGCACGATGAGAGAACGAGCGATTACATTCGGCCCCGCGAATCTGGTTGGAATCATCACTCAGCCCGATCCCGGCGTGGCGAGACCGGATACACCGGTCATGATCATCCTCAACTCCGGCATCCTCCACCGCGCTGGCGCGAGCCGTACGTACGTGCAGATCGCCAGAGCCCTGGCGGACGACGGGATTACGACGTTGCGCTTCGACTTCTCCGGAGTGGGCGATTCGGAGGTCCGCAAGGACTCCATCCCCATCGAAGAGCGCTTCATCCAGGAGACGGTGGAGGCGATGGACTATATGCAGACGGTGACCGGCCAGAGACGGTTTATGGTCGGCGGGCTTTGTTCAGGGGGTGATGGAGCCTTTTGGGCCGGGCTCAGAGACGAGCGCGTGGTCGGGGTTTGGCAGATCGATGCCTTCTGCTACCCGACGCTCGGGTACCGTCTCCGCCGGTACGGGCCCAAGCTCCTGGACCCGAGGGCGTGGCTTCACTCCATCAAGGTCCGCCTGGTCAAGAGCGACTCGAACGAAGAGAAGGACGAGGAAAGCTTCGTGAAGCCGGAGTACCGCCGGGTCTTTCCTCCGCGTGAGGAAGTTGGCGCCGGTCTCGGGCAGCTACTCGACCGCGGAGTCGATCTCTACTTCCTCTTCACCGGCGGGTTGGAAGAGTACGCGTACGAGACGCAGCACGAGGAGACGTTTCCCCGGCTCCGGCTCGATGACCGGGCAGAGCTCCGGTATATCGGCGACTGCGATCACACGGTCACGAACCGTCAACATCAACGGATTCTCGTTGACGACCTTCGGGCCTGGTCGGGCCGCGTCGCGGGCGCCGAGGCGGCGGAGCTGTCTGCATGAGTGAGAACGGGCAAGGCGGTACCGACAGCGCTGCCGGCACCGTGCCTCCTATCAGCTGCTTCCTCATCGGATCGGACACGCTCCTCATGGAGTGCGGGGACATGCTGCTACGTGGTGGGCACGATGTCCGCGGCGTCATCTCGGCAGAGGCGAGAGTGCGGTCCTGGGCGGAGGCATTGGGCCTTACGGTATTGCACCCAGAGGAAGACATCCGCTCGGCGATGGCTGCACAGCCGTTCGACTACCTCTTCGCAATAACGTACCTGTCCATCATCCCGGACGAGATCCTCGACCTGCCGGCTCGGGGTGCGGTGAACTTCCACGACGGCCCGCTACCGAGTTACGCGGGCCTGAACACTCCGGTATGGGCGCTCCTCAATGGAGAGGAGAGTTACGGCATCACCTGGCACCGGATGACCAGCGGGGTGGATAAGGGCGACATCCTGGAGCAGCAAATCTTTCCGGTGTCGCCCTCCGAGACCGCCCTCTCGCTGAACACCAAATGCTTGGCCGCGGCGTCTGAGACCTTCCCCGTCCTCGTCCAGAAACTGGCTACCGGAAGCGAGGAACCGAAGGAGCAGGACCTCACTCAACGGAGCTACTTCGGGAAATACCAGCGCCCTCCCGCAGCGTGCACCCTCGATTGGAACAAGTCGGCTTCCGAACTGGAGGCGTTCGTTCGAGCGCTCACCTTCGGGCCCTACCCTAAGCCCTTAGTCGCGGCAAAAACGCACCGCGCCGACGGCAATCCCACCCCTGTTCTGGTGTCGGCAGTCGAGGTGGTGGACGGCAGCGGAGCCCCCGGCACGGTGCTGAGCCTGGCAGACGATGCGCTCGTTGTCGCTGCTGCCGACGGAGCGTTGGCGATTCGTGCGGGCTCTGCCCTCACCGGCGAGGAACTGGACCCGCCCCCTCTCGCCCGAGGCCTCGGCGTGGATGTCGGTGACGCCCTCGATACCAGCGGTTCCACACTCGGTCGCCACCTCGGCAAAGCGGACGAGCGTCTCTGCCGCCGCGAGGACTTCTGGCTGCGACGCCTGATCGAGGCCCAGCCGCCGGAGGTCGTACTCGCCGCTTCGGGCGGGAGCGATCCGGACTGGGCGTCGGTGGGGGTAGTCACACCCGAGGGTTTCAAGGTCGAGATCGGCACCGCGGCCCTCTCCGCCTTGTGCGTCGTGCTCGCCCGAACAGGCCGAACCGAGCGCTTCGATCTGGCGTTGTCGGCGTCTCTCGAGGGCGAGCTGAGACCATGGTATTCGAGTGTGGTGCCTCTGCGTATCGAGCTCGATACGACCTGGTCGACGGCCCAGATGATGGAGGCCCTCGGTGCAGAGTTGGAGATCACGCGGAATCGGGGCTCGTTCCTGTACGATCTCATCGCACGGGACCCTCGCCTCGGCGGGAACCGGGGCGGCTGGACCTCCCCGGTCGGATTCTCTCTGGACGGAGAGACGCCGGAACAGGGTAGCGTCCTTCATCTGAGCGTCGCCCCTGACGGGAATCTCACACTCGGCTACGACCGGTCGCGGATGTCGCCGGACGCTGCCGCCTCCGTGGCCGCGAGCCTGGGTACCTGTCTCGCAGACATGCATCGAGATCCGTCCGCACCGTGGACAGCTCTGGACCTGGTCCCCGAGGACCAGCGGACTCTGCAGCTCGTCGAGTGGAACCGGACGAATACGGCTTGGGATACCGAGCGCTGCATCCACGAGCTGTTCGAAGACCGAGTCGACGAGTCACCCGACTCTATCGCCCTCGTCTTCGAAGGCACGTCCCTGACCTACGGTGAGCTGGATCGGCGCGCCAACGCCCTGGCGCGTAAGCTGTCGAACATGGGCGTGGGACCCGACGACCTGGTGGGTGTCCACGTGGAGCGCTCGCTCGATCTCCTGGTCGCCACCCTCGGAATCATGAAGGCGGGGGGCGCCTACGTACCCCTCGACCCCGACTTTCCGGCCGAGCGCATTGCGTTCATGGTGCAGGATTCAGGCGCTCGGATCATCGTGACGCAACAAGCCATCGCGTCGGCACTGGAGGAGGGCGACGCGGCCCTCGTCCGCATCGACTCGGAGTGGGCGGACATCGAGGCCGAAGGATCGGACCGGTTGGATCGTGAGGTCCAATCGTCCAACCTGGCCTACGCCATCTACACCTCCGGAAGCACGGGCAAGCCGAAAGGCGTGCTCGTAGAGCACCGGAACGTCGTGAACTTCTTCACCGGGATGGATGCGGTCATTCACCATGACCCTCCCGGCGCGTGGCTCGCGGTGACGAGCCTTTCGTTCGACATCTCCGTCCTGGAGTTGTTCTGGACCCTGGCGCGGGGCTTCAAGGTGGTGGTGTACAAGGAGCGCCACCGGACCTCGACCGATGGGCGCTCGGCAATCGCCGTGAGCCGCGGCATGGAGTTCGGACTGTTCATGTGGGGGAACGACGACGGACCCGCCCCCGACAAGTACGACTTGATGTTTCAGGCGGCCCGGTACTTCGATTCCAACGGGTTCGATTCGGTGTGGACGCCGGAACGACACTTTCACGCGTTCGGCGGCCCCTTCCCCAATCCATCGGTGACGGGAGCGGCTCTGGCGGCGATCACCGAGAACCTGGCGGTGCGGGCAGGCAGTTGTGTGTCTCCTCTGCACCACCCGGTCCGGATCGCCGAGGAATGGTCGGTCGTCGACAACATTTCCGGCGGACGCGTCGGCCTCGCGTTCGCTGCGGGTTGGCAGCCCGATGATTTCCTGCTTCGCCCGGAGAGCTTCCCGAAGCAGAAGCAGGTGATGCTGGAGCAAATCGACACCGTGCGCCGACTCTGGCGTGGAGAGGAAGTGGAGTTCGAGAACCCGCTGGGGAACCCGGTCGCGGTCACCACGCTGCCCCGGCCAGTGCAGAGCGAACTGCCGTTCTGGGTGACCACAGCCGGGAATCCCGACTCGTACCGTGCCGCGGGGTCCATGGGCGCGAATGTGCTCACCCACCTGCTGGGTCAGACGTTCGAGGAAGTGGCCGAGAAGATCGCCGTCTATCGGAAGGCACGAGAGGAGGCGGGCTTCGATCCCCGCGAGGGGAAGGTCACTCTCATGCTTCACACCTTCGTCGGAGACGACGACGAGGAGATCCGGGAACTCGTTCGGCAACCGATGAAGGACTATCTGGGCGCCTCGATGAAGCTCGTTCTCGGGTTCGCCTGGACCTTCCCGGCGTTCAAGCGCCCTGCGGGACCCGACTCGAGTCCAGAGGACGTCGATCTCTCAACGCTGTCCGAGGAGGAAACGGACGCCATCCTCGATTTCGCATTCGAACGATACTTCGAGACGAGTGGCTTGTTCGGGACGCCGGAGACCTGCCTGAAGATCATCGACCAGTGCAAGGAGATCGACGTCGATGAGATCGCATGCCTACTGGACTACGGTGTCGACGAGCAGCGCGTCCTCGACTCGCTGCCCTTGCTGAAACGGGTCCGTGACGAGGCGAACGCCGTGGCCGCCACCGACGCACCCGCAGGCGACTTCTCCCTCGCTGCTCAGGTCGAGGACCACGCGATCAGTCACCTCCAGTGCACGCCCTCCATGGCGCAGATGCTCGCCATGAGTCCTGACAATGAGCGTGCTCTGCAGTCCATCGATCACCTCATGATCGGCGGAGAGGCGTTTCCGCCGTCCCTCGTGGAGACGTTGTCCGAGACGCAGAGTACCTCCATCACCAACATGTACGGTCCGACGGAGACGACCATCTGGTCGGCGACGTTCCGCTTGCCCGACGACCACTCCGGAGCGGTCCCCATCGGGCGCCCCATCGCCAACACCTCACTATACGTCCTCGACCGCTACCTGCAGCCGCTGCCTCTGGGTGTTCCAGGTGAACTGTTCATCGGCGGCGCCGGCGTGACCCGTGGGTATCACGGCCGAACCGAGCTGACAGCGGATCGCTTCGTCTCGGACCCGTGGGCGGGCGACGGCGCCAGGATGTACCGGACCGGGGACCTGGTCCGATATCGCGACGACGGCGTTCTCGAATTCCTCGGCCGGATCGACCACCAGGTCAAGATTCGAGGGTATCGCATCGAGCTGGGAGAGATCGAGAGCGTGCTCAATACCCACGAGGCCATCTCGGTCTGCGCAGTGGTTGTGCGGGAGCCCAAGCCGGGCGATCAGCGTCTCATAGGGTACTTCGTTCCGGCCGGGGATCGACCGGAAGATGCCGCGCTTCAGCAGCACCTCAGAGTGAAGCTTCCGGAGTACATGGTCCCGGCCCATTTCGTGACGATGGACCAGATGCCGCTGACGCCCAACGGGAAGATCGACCGGAAGGCACTTCCTGACCTATCCGAGGTGGCAGCGGTCGCTCCCGCGGTCGAGTACGAACCTCCGGCCAATCAGCTGGAGCAGACAATCGCCCAGTGTTGGCAGACGACGCTGGGCCTCGACCGCGTCGGCACACGCGACAACTTCTTCGACATCGGTGGTCACTCTCTACTCATCGTGCAGCTCCATCGGATGCTCACCGAGAAGCTCGAGGAGTCCGTTTCCCTGGTCGATTTGTACCGCTTCCCGACGATTCGCTCGCTCACGGACCACCTCGGGTCGAATCAGACCGCCGACTCGCTGGCCGGTAGTGAAGAACGCGCCGAGAAGCGGCGACAGGTCATGCAGAGGCGACGTCGCAGGAATTGATCGCCGACGGGCCCTGGGGGCCCACCTCAGCCGAACGCTCTTCGCACCCGGCCCAGAATCCGGCGTAGCGCAGAGGCACGCCCAGGCAAACGCCGCACCGCCCGGCGCAGCTGTTCCTGGTCCTCGACGGTGAGTTCGACCGAGGCGGCTGCTGCTGTGCTACTCGCCGACGTAACGCTCGTGGCTCCTGGGATGGGTAGAACGACAGGCGACTCCATCTGAAGGGCCTTGATGGCGAGCTGAGCGGCGTCCGCTCCCACCCGAGCGGCCAGCTCATCGAACTCTGCCGATGACCGTAGACGAGCGACCCCTTCGCGCCCTCCAAGCGGTGTATGGGCCGCAAAGATCATCCCCTTTTTCTCACAATGGCGAACCACCGGACTGGGCCTCCCTCCGACGCCCCACGGTGTCAGCTGGTTCTGGACAGCGTCGATTCGCGCAACCGCCTCGGCCCTTCGGATCTCCTTCAGGCCCACATTCGAGAGACCCAGCGCAAGAATCTTCCCTTCGCCCCGCAGCTCGTCCAATGCGCCAACGCTTTCCTCGAGGGGAATGCCCGGGTCCACGGCGTGGAGGTAGTAGAGGGGCAGCGTTTCCAACCCGAGCGCGACGAGGCTCGCCTCGCACGCACGTCGCAGGTGGCTAGGACGACCATCGCACGTCCACGCCCCGTCGGGCCTGCGTCGTCCTCCTTTGGTCGCCACAATGACGGCAGGGCAAGGATTGCCAAGACCGATCCCCATCTCTCTGAGGGTCTCACCGATCAATCGCTCGTTACAACCGATATCGCTGTCGTCGAGTGCGTAGACATCGGCCGTGTCGAGATGGTTCACACCTCCCTCAACGGCCGTGCGAATCACCTTCTTGGCTTCGGCCCAGTCAGGTCGGCCCCCAATCGACAACCTCATGCATCCGAGCCCCACTCGGGGTGGGCTCAAGAGGGCCTTGGTCACGTCGGAAATCATCGGCCTCTTATGGATCCAGGAAACGTCGGCGGGTACCCCTCAAGGTAGATGTCTCTCTTCCTTCTGTGCACTACGACTCATGCTGCGACGCTCCCTCGTCCTTCTGGTCGCGATGGCCGCCTGCGCCGACTCCGAAGCACCCCGAATCAATCCATCGGATCTCGGTGTGCGCGAGGTCGAAATGGAGAGCGCCGCGTGTTCTGCACGTGCTCCGAGCGCCGTCGATACCGTGGCCGTGGGCCTCTCGACACCGTGGGACGTCGCTTTTCTTCGAGATGGCGGCGCATTGGTGACGGAGCGTAACGGTGACATCCGATGGATCGACTCCACCGGCTACCTCGCACCCGATCCGTGGAGACAGCTGAGCGTGGCTTCGCCCGAGGGGTCCGAGATCGGTCTGTTGGGCATCGATACCGGTCCGTCCGGTGAGTACGTGTACGTGTCCGCCACCCACGGTGGGGTATCCGAGAACTCCTTCGGTCGGATCGTGAGCGGAATCCGACGGCGTGTGGCTCGTGCCATGAACCCGGAACGCGGCCACGTCTACACCCTGTCCGTCCATCGCTTTCGCGTCGAAGGCGGCTCAGACGAGGTCGGCCATACGCTGGCGGAAGGAATCGCGGCAGGATACCTGCACGGCGGCGGCGCCTTGCGTGTTGGCCCCGACAGCCTCCTGTACGTCACCAACGGAGACGCAGCGGACCATTGGAGAGCGCAGCAGTCCTCCTCCCTCCGGGGGAAGATCCTTCGCTACACCCTCGACGGCGAGACTCCCCCGAGCAACCCGTTCCCGACCTCACCGGTGTTCGCCACCGGAATCCGACACGTACAAGGACTAGCCTGGCACCCCGAAACGGGCGACCTGCTGGCCATCGACCACGGGCCTACGGGAATGGAATCAGAGAACGGTCGGCGAGATGATGACGAATTGAACATCGTGCCGGCTGGAGCCAACCTCGGTTGGCCCATCGTCAGCGGGCACTCCGTCGGGGGAGACCTGGCGTCGCCCCTCACCGTTTGGACCCCCGCTCTCGCGCCCGCCGGTCTGGAGATCTATCGGGGACCCGAGTCGGGCTGGCATGGGAACGCCTTCGTCACCGGCCTTCGCGGGACTCGGCTGATCCGGGTCGAACTCGCGGTGGGGGAGGAAGGCCTGCGAGTCGGCTGTCGCGAGGCGCTTCTGGAAAACGAGTACGGACGCCTCCGGCTCGTCCGACAGGCTCCCGACGGGTCACTCTGGGTGGGGACCAGCAACAGCGACGGGAGGGGAATCCCGCGGCCCGAAGGGGACATGATTCTGCGCCTGCTCCCTCCGGGCCGCGACTAGGGCTTCTTCTTTCAGGCCAGGGTGGCCTGGGGGTGATCAACCGCCGTGGCGTCGCAGCATCTCACGCTGCATCTCTTCGCTCGCAAAGATCGCGATCTCCACGCGCCGGTTCTCCTGACGTCCGGCGTCGGTCTCGTTCGAAGCGATGGGCTCCTCCTCACCGCGGCCCATGGCCGTCACGCGATCCGCTTCGAGGCCGGCCCCGACGAGGTAGTTGCGGGCCGCATCGGCTCGCCGCTCCGAGAGGCCCTGATTGTACGCCGCTTCACCGGTCGAGTCCGTATGCCCTACGACCAAGACATCCGTGCCCTCGTACTCCTCGAGCGATGCGACGAGATCGTCAAGATTCTGCCGCGATGCTTGGCGCAGGTTCGCCGAATTCACGTCGAACAGGATCCCCGAGTCGAACGTGATGTGAATGCCCTCACCAATACGCTCGACGCGAGCGTTGGGAAGCTTGTCCTGAAGGTCCTCGGCCTGGGCATCCATGATGCCGCCAATGGCAGCGCCGGCAGCGCCACCCACGGCCGCGCCGATGATGGCCCCTCGAGCGCTTCCGCTCGCGATTCCGCCGATGACCGCACCTGCCGCGGCGCCTCCGAGAGCCCCTGTACGCAAGTTGGAGGAACATCCGGACACCGACAAAACCATGGCGAAGACGAGCACTGTTCGACTCATCGTCCCAGTCATTACACGCATCAAGCCTCCTGGCAGGGAGTTCATAATCACTGAAGGTCAATCATATAGCCGCAATGGAGAAGGGTGTTCTGCCTCGCGGGCCTTCAACTGGGGTGCAATACCGCAAGATTCTCGCCAGAATCGATGCCCAGGATGCGGCGGCGAAGCGCCCGGGCACCGCCGATCAGCCGCATCTTAAGCTTGGGCGCAGCCAACTGGACCCAGTACAGGTGCCGCACGTCTGTGCTCAAGGAACGCTTGTACCGGACGGGCTCGGGACTGCCGCCCAGGTAGTCGTATTCTCTGTCTCCCAGCTCGACGCTGCGCTCGACCGCCAGTGCGTGCGATACGAGCCCGGGTTTCAGTCGAGGGTCGTCGTTGTGATAGACCAACGCCGATTGGTAGAAGTGGACGCACCCCTGGTGCACCAGATTGTAGAGTAGCCCGACGGTGGTATCACCGAACTCCACGCGGAGAAGATCAACACCGAGCCGATCCCTGCATCGGCCGCCTACCTGGGCCTCACGGATCAAGTCCCGATGGAAGGCCAGAGTCGTGGAGCGGGAGAACGCCCCGGACACGCCCTCCCTCGCCCATCGACGGGCGTGAATCTCCACGAGCTCGGAGAACCACTCCTGCGCTTCAGAGTCGTCCCTCGCTACAGAGAGCCGCGCCGGCCCGAGTCGTTCCTCATAAAGCCGATGGCTACGACGAATCTGGCCTCGGGTGTTGCTGGAGAGATGGCTCAGATAATCGCTCCCGCTGTCCCGAATGGCTTCTAGGTCCACGAACGGGGCCTCGCTAGCGAACCCCTGGAGGGTGTGGGTGGGCCAGTGGCCCCGTAAGCGCTCGAGCGTGGCCGTTCGCACGCCTGCCAGGTCGAGTTCGTCGGGAGCACCAGCCAGGACAAGTGAAACGAGATCCGCTAGCACCACGGATCTGACCGCCTCGACGCTCATGACATCGTTGTGCTCACACCACGCTTCCGACGCACCCGAAGTGTTCAGGTAGCATCGTGACAGTCGTAGGGGTCCCACGCTGCCGCTTCCCCTCGAGACCAGCGCGCAGGCCACGGACTCTCCTCCACGGTCGGACCAAACCACGGCCTGGGTCCCCATCCGTTGGCCGAAGTGCTCGAGCCAGGTTCGCACCCACTCGGGGGCATGGAATGCGGAGGTTTCGCCAGACATCCGAAGCACGCGAACCCAAGCGTCTTCGGCTTGGTTCCATAGATCAGGACCGGAAAGAATCTCTCGACGAATGGACCCGAGATCGGTCAATGGTATTCCGGCAGAGGTGTGGCCCGGCTCGGGGGCATGGGAAAGGCCTACGCCTCCGGCGCGCCCCCCACGACCTCATGGCGACCAACTTGGTGTCGGACACGCCCAAGGTTTCGTAAGATCCCCGCCGAGTACGTATCTGGTCCTGTCTGCGGAGCTTGAACGGTGCCGGAACCATACTGCCTTCCGGCCGGGGTGAGGGACGCCGCAGTGCGGGCAAATCGCTTCTCTTTAAGGATCGGGATTCACCCCTGGCGGGTCAACGATCTCGGATGTAGGTACGAGTTCGCGGAAGCCGGGAAAAAACCCGTGCTCGTGTGGTGTCGATGGTCCTAAATTGGTGACGACGATTCAAGACATTGGAGATGCACCGTCCGTCGCGGGCATACCGCGTTCGTGATTCTGACGGCTGGCGAATCGGCTTTCACGCTCCGTCTCCGACGCACGAGCCGTCGACTCGTGCATCACAGAGCAGGTCGATAAGCGCGCCCTGTTCGGCGCCTTTTTCATGGAGATGCCAATGAGACGAGCGGGGAACCGTGGGGCGTACGGTGTTTGACAACATCCGAGCGGATCTCGCCCGCGCGTGCCGCTCCAATCAGGCCTCCGAGGGCATGGTCGCTTGCCTCCGGGAGCTCTTCAACCCCGGCACGCAAGCGATCTTGATCTACCGCTTCGGTTTCTGGGCGGATGGGTTGCGACCCGCGCCTCTCCGCTACGTCATGCGTCTGGTGCATTTCCCGCTCCAGTATGTGTTCGGCTGGCGGGTCGGCATCTTCATTCCGGTCAAAGCGAAGATCGGGCCCGGATTCGTGATCCATACGTGGGGCGGTGGCATCTTCATTCCGGCCACGACCATCGGACGCGATCTGACCGTCATCGGTGGGGGCGTCCAGATGGACTACGAAGTACGCGAGATCGGTGATGAGGTGAGAATCGGTCCCGGCACGAAGGTCATCGGAAAGATCCGCATTGGCCACCGCGCTCGCACAGCCCCCAACTCGGTCGTCAACGCGGACATCCCAGACGACTGTGTGGTGTTCGGAAACCCCGGCCGGGTCATGGGACCCGTTCGGACGTTCTCCGGCGACTGAGATGCGTGAAGTGTCCGCCGGCCACTGAGTCGCGCCCCCACGATCGACCCAACGACTATTCTGCAACCGGACCACGGATGGACTTCGATTGGACTGAAGAAGAGGAAGAGCTTCGCGAGACGGTGACGGAGTTCGCCAGCAAGCAGCTGAACGCGGACCTTCACGCTCGTCTCTCCAAGGGACGATTCAGTCGGGAGCTTTGGCAGGCTTGTGCGGACTTTGGTATTCTCGGGCTTCCCATGCCCGAGGAGTTCGGAGGCACCGACCAGGGAGTGATTCGCACCGTCCTGGCGATGGAGGCCCTCGGCAAGGGATGCCGGGATCAGGGCTTGCTCTTCTCGATGCACGCCCATCTTTGGAGCGTCGTGATGCCCGTGCTTCACTTCGGGTCCGATGACTTGAAGAGCGACTATCTGCCGGGGATGATCGACGGCTCCATCATCGGCGCTCACGGCATGAGTGAGCCCGACTCGGGGTCGGACGCTTTCTCCCTTCGGGCCAGAGCCGAGCGTACGGACAACGGATTCGTCCTCAACGGCACCAAGACCTTCGTTACGAACGCCCCCATCGCGGACGTGTTCGTGGTGTTTGCCACGATCAACCGAGACCAGGGCATGTGGGGAGTCACGGCATTCCTCATCGACAAGGGTCACCCCGGCCTGTCGGTGTCCGAACCGTTCCCGAAGATGGGGCTCAAGACGTCCCCGATGGCGGAAATCATTCTGGAGGACTGCGAGGTCCCGGAGAGCGCCGTCATCGGCGCTCCTGGACAGGGTGCGATCATCTTTAACCACTCCATGGGCTGGGAGCGGAGTTGTATTCTCGCAAGCCAGGTCGGGGCCATGGACCATCAGCTCGACCTCTGCATCCGGTACGCCAAGGAGCGAGAGCAGTTCGGGCGACCCATAGGGAACTTCCAGCTCGTGGCGGCCCGCCTGGCCGACATGAAGGTCAGGCTGGAGACGTCTCGATTGCTCCTCTACAAGGCCGCCTGGGCCATGGCCACAGCACGGGACGCCGACTCCGCTTCGGCGGTGGCCAAGCTCTATATCTCCGAGGCTGCCCTGGACTCCGCGTTGGACGCGGTACGAACCCACGGGGGCTATGGCTACATGGAAGAGTTCGAGGTGGAACGGGACCTACGTGACTTCCTCGGTGGAACGATGTACTCGGGTACGTCCGACGTTCAGCGTCTGTTGGTCGCCCGCCAACTCGGATTGAGGCCGGAATAATGTCCTTTCTCCTCTGGCAATCCGTGAGGACGGCAGCCGAAGCGAACCCGGATCGGCTGGCCGTGACCGACGGCTCGTCGCCCCTTACGTACGCCGAACTGGAAGAAGCTTCGAGCGCCGTATGTGCCTACCTGCTCGCCGCAGGCCTCGAGCCCGGAGATCGGGTCGGCATCGTCGCCCCGAAATCCTCCCGTTGCGTGGCGTCTCTCTTGGGGGTCCTCAAGGCCGGGGGGTGCTACGTCCCCGTGGACCCGCGGGCCCCTGCGGCGAGAGTACAGTTCATCCTACGGAACGCCGACGTCCGCTTCGTCGTATCCGAGGATCGCCTGTTCACCGCCCTCGATCTGTCATCCAGTCTCGGGCACCCCTCCGAGCGGATTCTCCTCCTGGACGACGGCGTGGGGGACCAGGGGACTGGATGGAGCGACCTTTCCTCGTTCGGAGCGGCGTCCCCGGCCTCACGGAGAGAATTCGACCCCACCTACATCGTCTACGCGTCGGGTTCTACGGGCGAGCCCAAGGGCGTTGTGATCAGCCACCGAAACGCTCTGACCTTCGTCGACTGGGCGAGGACCACGTTCCACATCTCCAACGAAGACCGCCTCTCCAATCACGCGCCGTTTCACTTCGATCTCTCGGTTCTGGACCTGTACGGAGCCCTCACGGCGGGCGCCTCCGTTCACCTCGTCCCTGACTCGTCCGCTCCGTTCCCTTCGACGTTGGCGCAATGGATCGATGAAACCGGGATCTCGGTGTGGTACTCCGTCCCGTCCGCACTCATCCGGCTCCTGAAGAAGGGCGACCTGGGCAGATTCGAGTTCGAGCAGTTGCGCTGCATCCTCTTCGCAGGTGAGGTGTTCCCCGTGAAGCACCTCCGACCCGTCATGGAGGCCTTTCCCCACGCCTCCTTTCACAACCTCTACGAGCCGACAGAGGCGAACGTTTGCACGTTCTACTCTGTGCCGAGGCCCATTCCGCCCGAGATGGAGTCGCTTCCCATCGGGCGTTCGTGCGCGAACATCGAGACCTTCGCCTTATCGGAGGACGGAGGGAAGTGCGATGAAGGCGAGGTGGGGGAGCTCCTCGTCCGGGGCCCCTGCGTGATGCAGGGCTATTGGGGGCTCCCCGAGAGGACCCAGCAGTCGATCATGCAGAACCCGCTCCACGACGATTACCTCGACCCGGTATACCGCACCGGAGATCGGGTGTCGGTCCTGCCGGACGGCGGGTACTCCTTCCTCGGGCGAACCGATCACATGGTGAAAGTCCGAGGGTACCGAGTGGAGCTCGGCGAGATCGAGGTGGCCCTCAATGCTCATGCCGGTGTCCGGGAAGCCGCAGTCGTTGCGCTCCCTGACGATGAGGTCGGCGCCACCCTACATGCCGCAGTCGTCCCGGCCGAGGACTCGAAGCTGGACTCAGAGTCCATCAAGAAGCATTGTTTGAATAGGCTACTTCGCTACGCCGTGCCGGAAACGGTGACCTTCATATCCGAACTGCCGCGAACGTCAACCGGCAAGATTGACCGCGTGACACTCGGGAAATCGATGTCTTCGGATCTTTAACCCCCCAGACCCAACCCGAGCTCGGGAGATCATGATGAAAGAAGACCTGCAGAAGTTCGTCAACGGAAGCCTTCTAAGGGGATCCGAACAGGTCGACAGCAACGAGTCACTCCTCGAGCGGGGTGTCATTGACTCTGTAGGGTTGATGCAGTTGATCGAGTTCATCGAGGACCGCACCGGTCTGCGCATTCCGGACCAACTCCTCGTTCCGGAGAACTTCCGGAGCGTCGATGCGATGGACGAGATGATTCAGAACCTTCGCAACCCCTGAGGCGAGCATGGCAGACGTAGTCATCGTCGGAGGAGGTCCAGCCGGGTCGACCCTCGGCTGTTACCTCTCGGCTGCGGGTGTAGACAACCTCATCCTCGAGCAGGCGAACCATCCAAGGCCGCACGTGGGTGAGTCGATGGTTACCGCGACCACTCGAATCTTCAATGACATCGGGTTCATCCCCCAGATGGAACGCGAGGGCTTTCCTCACAAGTACGGGGCCTCATGGCATCCCATCAACGGTGCCCGACAGTTCGATATTGCGTTTCGGGAGTTCCCCCAGGAAGGGGTGAACCAGGACTACACCTACCATGTGGACCGCTCTCGATTCGATCACCTGCTACTTCGGCACGCAGAGGATCGTGGGTCGAAGGTCGTTCAGGGCGTGAGCGTTCGAGATGTGCTCATGGACGACGACGGAACCGCCTGCGGCGTGACCGCGGAGATCGATGGCAAGTCGATCGATTTCGACGCCAAGATCGTGGTGGATGCGAGCGGCCGACACACACTGCTTGGTCGAAAGTTCGGGCTGAAGGTCAATGACCCTCACTTCAACCAGTTCGCGGTTCACGCCTGGTACGAAGATGTCGACCGCGGAGAAGGAGAGAGCCAAGACTACATCCACATCTACTTCCTGCCGTTCAAGCGCGGTTGGGCGTGGCAGATTCCCATAACCGACACCGTGACGTCCATCGGGGTCGTCGCCGAGAAGGAGGTGTTCCGCACTTCGAAGGGCGACCTCGAGGCATACATGGACAACCTCGTCGAGTCGAATCCGTCGCTGGCGCGGCGCATGGCTCCGGCGACTCGCGTGAACGAGCTGAAGCAGGAGGGCAACTACTCGTACTCGATGTCGCGATTCAGCGGGCCCGGCTACGTGCTACTGGGAGATGCTGCTCGGTTCGTCGACCCGATCTTCTCGTCGGGTGTCAGCGTCGCGATGCACTCCGCAAAGTTCGCCTCAGGTCCGATCATCGAAGCGTTGCGAACCGGGGACGTTGGAGAAGGCGCGTTCGACTCCTACGACGAGCAGCTCAAGAAGGGCGTGCAGAACTGGTACGAGTTCATCAAGCTCTACTACCGTTGCCTCCCCATCTTCACCCGCTTCATTCAAGACCCGGAGCATAGACTCGACTTGCTGCGGCTCCTACAGGGCGACGTCTACGACGCGGATGGTGTCCCGGTACTCCATGCAATGCGGGAGGCCATCGAGGTGATCGAGAACACGGAAGGGCACCTTCTACAGTCAACTTTGGAGTCCGTCGGCTGACTACCCTTCCACCGTATCGACCACCACCTCGTACACCAGCACAGAACCGCCGGGCACCACGATGACCCCCTCTTCGTGCACCTGGTCCACGCCGCCGAGGCCACGTTCAGGCGGCACGATGATGGTCCGGGTACCCCCCACGCGCTGATTGAGGAGACCCTCCTCCAACCCCAGGGGAATCTCGAAATTCCCCATGAAGAAGCGAATGGAGCCCTCGGCGAAGACCGTCCCGTCAACCAGCCAGCCCGTGAAGGAGATGGTCGGCGTGGTCCCCCAGGTGGCGGGTGTGGCATCGACCGGTCCCAACTCGTCGTCGCGGTAGTAGACTCCGGTCTGTAGCTGGGTGAAGTCGGCGAGGTCGATGCCCAGACTGGGGGCGAACGTCACCTCCTCGATCTTCTGCAGCTCGACGCCGGTTGGCGTTGCAGTACACGCAACCGTTCCGGCCACCACCAGAGCCGCCAGCGCGCCTGCCGTGGGTCCGCGAGAACGGCGACTCACGGTGTCTCCACGGCGTTGAGCGTCACCCGGAACACGAGAATCGCGCCCGGCGGAATGACGTTGCCGCTCCCACGCTCGCCGTAGGCCTGGTCAGGAGGGATGACCATGAGACGTGTCCCGCCGACCAACATGCCTACGATCCCGTCACGAAAGCCTGCGATCACGCCGCCTGGCCCTGTGATCAACTGAAAACCGGCGCCATCGAACGCATCGAACTGTGTGCCGTCGGCGAGCCAGCCCACATAGTCGACATCGACCATGTCACCCGCCATGGCCTCCACCCCGGTCCCCAGCTCGATCTCCTGGATGTAGACGCCACTGGGGAGTTCCTCCATGGAGGCCAGGTCGATGCCCAGGCTGGCAGCGAACTCCGTTTCCTCGATGACCTGGAACGGATTGTCGTCACCACACGCGGTAAGCCCCATGGTGGCCAACACGAGCACGGCCCATCTCGTAGACGCCCTCCCGATGACGTGTGTCATGATGAAGCGGCTCATGGCGAAGGATCCGGCAGGCTGACCTGTTCGAGGACGACCTCCATGACCAGGATCGACCCCGCGGGGATCGTGACGCCGGTGGCCGAGCGACGTTCGCGGTCGCCGTAGGCCTGCTCCGGCGGGATGATCAGGAGGCGGGTCCCACCTTCGTTCATCCCGAGAATACCCGGATTGAAGCCGGGAATGGCCCCGAACTCCCGGTCGATGAAGACGGTGGAGACGCCAATCTGGGAGTCCCACACCGTACCGTCGGCGAGCCAGCCGGTGAAGTCGTAGATGATCTCCGAGTCGTAGACCAACTCGGGACCCGTGCCGACGACCCGGTCCTGGATGTAGACGCCGTTGGGCAGCATCTCCATCATCGCCAGATCGATCCCCAGGCTCGCGGCGAACTCGGTCTCCGTGATGACCTGGAATGGGGTACTGCACCCGGTGAGGGCGAGTACGCTCAACGCCGCGATGGCGGCATTCATGCGGATGGTTTTCATAGCCGAATAGTACCTGCACCTACGTGGCGGGATCCAGAATAGGTCGCTGCGCGTGTCGGACGGACAGCGACATACATGCACGACGCGAGACGGCGCCGGCCGGAATCCACCGGCCGACGCCCGTCCCCACCGCTTACGACCTAGTACGTCTTCGGCGTCTCCGCCTTACCCGGTTTACGCCGGCAACTCGGCATGGGGGAGCTCGGCCTCCAGGCTTTCAGGATCGACCATGGGTTGCCAGACCTGAATGACCGGGAAGGTCGACAGGAACCAGCGTACCGAGCCGAGATAGAGCCCGAGGAACATGAGTCCGATGAGGGGCTGCCAGACGTTGAAGACCGGGTCTCCGGCGTGGTAGAGCGACGGTGCGATGAGGAGGTACCGCTCAAACCAGAGCCCGAGGACGCTGCTGATGGCGAAAACGGCGTACACCCGCGGCTTGATCTTCGGCATCCGGCCGATGAGGCCGATGAAGGGGATGAAGAAGATCAGCACGAGAGCGAGGATGGAGAAGCTGCCCCAGTACTCGTCCGACCGGTGGATGATCCAGGCCTGCTCCCAGGGCAACTTGCCGTACCAGATGACGATGTACTGGGAGAAGAACAGGTAGCCGTAGAACACGGTGAAGGCGAAGCTCAGCTTCCCCAGATCGTGTCGTTGCTGGATGCCGATGTGGTTCTTGATGTCCTTGTGCTTGCCCCGGAGATAGAGGCTCCAAAGCCCGGTGCACATGACGCCCGCCAGGAAGGCCGCCATGAAGAACCACGGGCCGAACATGGTGCTGAACCAGTGAGGCTCAAGCGACATCGCCCAGTCGTAGGCGAAGATGGTCATGAAGAACGCGTACATGAGGACGATGGCCGGAGCCATGGTCGTCATGCGCCGATAGCTGGACACCTCCTCGGTCTCCTGTCCCATCCATCCCTGGGTGAGACGTGCCCTCCACGCGGCGCGACCCTCGTCGTCCTCCTCGGACCCACCGGTGAGCCCCATGTCGGGGCGCAGGGCCAGGTAGACGAAGTAGACGCCCACACCGAAGAGCAGGAGGGCGCCGACGAGGTTCCGCGTGATGAGGAAGGGCAGGTTCAGGTACGCGGCCTTCTTCTGGACGATGGCGTCCGTGGCCATCATCTCGATCCAGGGGAAGTAGCCGTCGCCCAGCGTCAGCATGGGAAGCAGCAGCACGAAGGCGATGGGCAGGTACGCCGCACCCGACTGGCTGACCCGGCGCAGGGACCAGTTCCACTTCGCCTTCACGATCCACGTGGCCACGGCGAACATGACGCTCCCCATGGCGATGCTGGTGAAGAACAGCCAGTTGCTGATGTAGCTGATCCACGCCTGCTGAGGCGCCTGGGTGAGTCGAATCACGAAGGCGATGAGACCGACGAAGAAGAAGGCGCCACAGACCATGTTCATGGTCCGGTTCCGCGGCAGGTACCGGACGGGCACCTCCGACGGAATGTGGTGGTGCATCATCGGTCTTCCTCCGGCGCCGGGGACTGGGCCTGTTCAGGCAGGGTCCCGGCCTGTCGCTGCAACTGCCTCACGTAGTTGACCACGTTCCACCGGTCGAAGTGGGTGATCCGGGACCCGTACTCGGGCATGAGGCCGCGACCGACCCGGATCATGGCATAGAGGTAGGCGTCGGAGTAGCCCGCCACCTGCTCGCCGGAGAGGTTGTACGACGGCAGCAGGGGATGGTACTCGGCGATGTAGGCGTTGGAACCCACACCGTTCTCGCCGTGACAGACGACGCAGAAGCGGAGGTAGATCTCCTCCCCGCGCTCGAGAGCCGCGGCGTCGTCCCACGAGAAGGGATTCTCCAGGCGCTGCACCGCTTCCCCGCCGATCCCGGGCACGCCCAGATCGAACTGGGTGAAGTAGGGGATGTCGGCACCCTCGGGCTGACCGAGGTTCACCTCGCCCGGCGCGGCCGGCCAGTTTCCTGCCGCGAACGCCACAGAGTTCACCGGGGCCCCCTCGGGGTGCTCGTAGGGGTCGAAGGTCCGCTGGTCCCGCATGGAGCGACCGAAGACGGTGGCCATGACGTCGTCGAGAGGCTTGCACGCCCCGAGGGTCATGACCGCCAGCACGGCGACCAGCGCGCGCGCCCCGAATCCTCGGCTCACGCGCGTCGTCCGGTGACGCTGGGTCGACTTACGCATCGGCGGCCCCCTCACGCATCTCGATGGGCTCCTCGGCTTCCATGATCCGGCGAGCCTCCTGGAGGCGGCTGCCCTCGGCCTCGACGAAGACGCCGTAGCGCCCCGCCGAGAATTCGGGGTCGTAGACGACCGATGGCTTCACGTTGGGGATCTTGCTGAGTACGAAGAGGCCGATCACCGTCGCGAGGGCCCCGAAGAGCACCGTCATCTCGAAGGCGATGGGCACGTAGGCGGGGATGCCCACGATGGGCTTGCCGCCCACGACGAGGGGCCAGTCCACCGAGGTGAAGATGGTGAACCCGAAGCCGGCGGCGGTGCCGCTGAGCCCCCCGACGAGGGTCCAGACCCGAACCGGGCTCTGACCGTATCCGAGGGCATGCTCGATATGGTGCTCGGGGTAGGGGCTGTACGCCGTGATCTGACCGTCGAAGCCCGCTTTCCTGAGCTTCTCGATGGCGTCCACCGTCGAGTCGAGGAACTCGTACGACGCCAGGACTCCCTGACTCATGCGTGCGCCTCCGCGTCATGGGCCTTCTTCTTCCTCATGGGCGCCGGCAGCACCTCCTTGAGCTCCTGGATCGCGATGGGCGGCAGGAGGCGCGTGAAGAGGAGGAACCAGAAGCCGAACCAGAAGAAGCTCCCGACCATGATCATCATCTCGGTCACCGAGGGCCGGTAGATGCCCCAGGCGAAGGGCTCATACTCATGGCTGAGCGAGGTCACCACGATGACGTAGCGCTCGAACCACATTCCGATGTTGACGAAGATGGAGATGACGAAGAGGGCCGGGATGGAGTGACGGACCCGCTTGAACCACAGCATGACCGGCACGACGCCGTTGCAGACCAGCATGGTCCACGTGGCCCACCAGTACGTCCCGAACAGACGGTTCCAGAACATGCCCCGCTCGGGAGGCTCACCGCTGTACCACGCCAGGAAGAACTCCGACAGGTACGCGTAGAAGACGATGAGCGACGTGAAGAGGCAAAGCTTCGCCATGGCGTCGAAGTGCTTCACCGTCAGGTAGGCTTCGAGGCCGAAGATCTTCCGCAGCGGCACGGTCAGCGTGATGACCATGGCCACGCCGGAGAAGATGGCGCCGGCCACGAAGTACGGGGCGAAGATCGTCGCGTGCCACCCGGGGACGATGCCCATGGCGAAGTCCCACGAAACCACCGAGTGCACCGAGAGAACCAACGGCGTGGCCAGAGCGGCGAGGAAGATGTACGCCTTGCCGAAGTGGTGCCACTGACGGTCGGTGCCCTGCCATCCCATGGCGATGATGGTGTAGAGCTTCCGACGGAGCCCGGTAGCGCGATCCCGCGCGGCGGCGAGATCGGGAATGGTGCCCAGGTAGAAGAAGACCGCCGACACCGTGAAGTACGTCGTGACGGCGAAGACGTCCCACACCAGCGGCGACTTGAAGTTCGGCCACAGGAAGCGGGAGTTGGGATACGGAATCAGCCAGTAGGCGTGCCAGACGCGGCCTACGTGGATGAGCGGGAACAGCCCGGCCGTCATGACCGCGAAGACCGTCATGGCCTCGGCGGCTCGGTAGATGGACTGTCGCCACGGCGCCCGGAAGAGAAACAGGATCGCCGAAATCAGCGTCCCCGAGTGGGCAATACCGACCCAGAACACGAAGGTCGTGATGTACACGCCCCATCCCACCGGTGACATGAGCCCGCTGACCCCCACGCCGGCGTAGATCTGCCAGAACCAGGCGCCGAGGAACATCCCCACCCCGCCGAGGCACATGGCGAAGAGTGCCCACCAGCCCTTTCCGGGGCGGGAGAGCATCTTGAGGACATCGCGGTTGACGTCGTCGAGACGGTGGACGTCCGGGTGGGTCAGCGCCCCCCGTTCTTCTCTCGTCTGCGTGGTCGCCATTACTCGTGCCCTCCCGAGACCTCGTGGAAGGTGACCTTCTTCAGGTAGTTCACGGCTGGCTGCGTGTTGATGAGTGCGTCGAGCACCCGGTAGGTGCGTTCGTCGGCGACCAGCTGCGCCGCCGCGCTGTTCGGATCCCTCAGGTCACCGAATACGATGGCTTCGGCGGGACACGTCTGCTGACAGGCGGTGAGGATCTCGCCGTCGCGGACCGGCCGGCCGCCCTCCAGGGCCGCTCGGTTCTCGGCGTCGCGGATCCGCTGCATGCAGAAGGAACACTTCTCCATGACGCCGTTGCTGCGGACCGTGACGTCGGGATTCCACTGCCAATTCATGGGCTCGGGTATCTGATCCGTGTACCGGTACCAGTTGAAGACCCGGACCTTGTAGGGGCAGTTGTTCGCGCAGTACCGCGTTCCAACGCACCGGTTGTAGATCTGCGCGTTCACACCTTCCGGCGTGTGGTACGTCGCGTACACGGGGCAAACCGGCTCGCAGGGCGCGTTGCCGCAGTGCTGACAGAGCATGGGCAGGATCCGCACGTCCAACTCACCGGCGTGCGTCGCGTCGACATGGTCGTAGTAGCGCTCGATGCGCATCCAGGCCATGTCACGGCCCATCTGGACCTGGTCCTCGCCCACGAAGGGCACGTTGTTCTCGGCCTGACACGCGGTGACGCACGCGCTGCAGCCGGTGCACTTGTCCAGATCGATGGCCAGGCCCCACCGCGGCTTCTCGTGGGCATCGGCGTACAGCCCGTGATCGGCGCCGGGCAGGGGGTACGCGGTGGGCGCCCCCCCTTCCGCGGGCACAGGCTGCACCCCGCCGTAGCCCTGGAGCTCCTTGAGCTCGCCATGGCCGCCGTACCCCTCTTCTTCTTCGTGGCCGAGCGCGCTGAAGGCGACGGCCTCAACGATGTGCCGATCGTCCTGGTCGGAGGACCCTTCGATGGTGGCCAGACGACGTCGTTCGCCGGTGGGCTCCACCGTGACCGTCGTGGCCAGCGTGACGAGCGCGCCCGAAGGCTGCTCCGTCGTCGCAGGAAGGAGGGTGACGGCGTTGACGCCGTTGCCCGTGGCCCACCGACCGAATTCGGTGTGCCCCGTGCCCATTTGAAGGGCGACGGTGTCCTCGCGGATACCGGGATACAGATAGAGCGGCGCCTCCACCGAACCGTGAGGCGAAGTGACGGTGACGATGTCGCCCACGCGGAGTCCGCGCGCCTCGGCCGTGGCAGGGTTCATCTCCACCCACGAGTGCCAGGTGATCTTGGCCACCGGGTCGGGAAGCTCCTGCATCCACGGGCTGTTGGCGAACTCTCCGCCGCCGAAGCGAGCCGACGGATAGACCACCAGGGTGAGGTCGCCGTCTCCGTCCAGGGCCGGGACCTCGAAGGTGAGGGCCTGGTCAGGGGCTCTCAGAGCCGGCGTTCCGGCATCCCCCATCATGGCGCGGTGATCGACGAACCCGTTTCGCAGGTGATCACGCCACGTGGTCTCGAAGTCCCCCATGGCAGCCGAGTGCATCGCCTGGTGGCGGTTGCGCAGATACTCGTAGAACGTGGCGGCGCCGAGATCCACCTCGAGGTGGCCTGCCACTGCGAGCATGGCGTCGCCGGCCTGCTTGGCATCGAAGTGGGGCACCGGCTGCATCACCGGCTGGGAGATGGCCATGACCCCAGGCCTCGGCTCCGCATCGCCCCACGACTCCAGGAAGTGACGATCCGGCAGAATCAGATCGCACATGGCGGCGGTCTCGTCCATCGCCGAGGCGAAGGAGACCTTGAAGTTCACGGCCTCAAAGGCGTCCTGGAAACCCGACGCCGGCGGCAGCGAGTAGGCCGGGTTCGACCCGTGCACCAGAGCGACGCCCACTTGGCCACCTGCCATGGCGTTGATGGCGTCGGCCATCTCCGCGTACGAGGCCGAAGCAGAACGGGGGCCGTCCCCCACGGTGACCGTTCTGCCCACGTTCCCGGCGACGGCGTTGAGAATGAGGACCGCCAGGTTGGCCGCTGTCGCGTTCCGATGATGGGCGGCTACGCCGGGACCCATGGCCAGACTCGGCCCTTCGTCGGCGAAGCGGTCCGCCAGATCCCTGAGCTCGTCCTCACCGATGCCGGAGGCTTCGGCGGCCTGCGCGAGGCTGTAGGACTGCAGCAGATTCGCGTACGGCCCGGCGTTGGCGCCGTTGGTCTCGGCAATGTGGGCGGCCATCCCGAGCGCCACCACGGCCTCCGAGCCCGGCTGGATGGGGAACCACTCGTCGGCGTTGAGGCCGGTGGTGGAGAGGCGGGCACCTAGGAAGACGAAGCGTCCCTTGGAGTACTCCTCGCCCTCGTGCTCGACGGACGACATGCGGGCCAGGCCGCGGTTGTAGCCCACCGGGTTCGCTCCGGTGTCGATGAAGTCGTCACCGAAGGAGAGGAGGAGCCGAGCGTCTTCCATATGGTAGGAAGGAAGCTCGTCGATCCCGAAGGCGATGCGCGTGGCTTCCCGCAGGGGAGCGTCGGAAACTGCGTCGTACCGCACGCGCTGACCGTCCACCGCGCCGAGGAAGCCGTCCACGAGGTCGCTCATGGTCGGGCCCATGTGCCCGCCGATGAACATCACGTTGCCCACATCGCGGATCTTCGCGGCCAGGAGCTGCTCCGCCTCGTCCCACGTGCCTTCCCGGAACCGATCTCCCTCGCGGATCATCGGCGCGTGGAAGCGATCGGGATTGTAGAGGTGGGTCAGCGTGGCGTGGCCCCTCGCGCAGATGCCCCCCTGAGACACCGGATGGTCGGGGTTGCCCTCGACCTTGACCGCTCGGCCCTCTCGCGTCCGCACCCACATGCCGCACTGGGCCGAACACCCGCCGCACGACGTCGCGTACCAAGTGGCGACACCCGGGGTGATCTCCTCGGGGTGCACGACATACGGAAGGAGGTTCTCGGCCGATCCTCCGCATCCCGTCGCGGCCGCGCCGCCGGTGACACCGAGAACCTTCAGGAAGTCGCGCCGTTTGATATCAGTCATGAAGTCGAGTCTCGCAGGGATCGCTGGATTCGCATCACGGGCCCCTAGTAATGGCAGACCGAGCAATCGACCGATGCCTGAGCCAGACCCGTCTCCGGATCGGGCTCGCGGTGGCAGTCGATGCACCATCCCATGTTGTCCCCACCCCACGCCGGATCGCGCTCGCTGATCACCCCCATCTCTTGCACCTCACCGTGGCACTGCTGGCACTCGAGACCAGCGTTGATGTGCCTCATGTGAGGGAAGTGGGCGTGATCGGAAATCTTGTAGATGCGGTTCCAGGGGATCTGCTCGCCGCGCTCGACGTACCCGCGCAGCTTGGCGATCTCGGTCTGGGCCTGTTCCGTTTGCCCCCCCACGACCTGGTGGCATCCCCAGCACGAAGCCACCGAGGGAAGGCCGGCGTCCACGGATCGCTCCGCCGAGAAGTGGCAGAACTGGCAATCCATGTTGTTCTGCCCGGGCTCGGCGCCGGCGTGTTGATTGTGGGGGAACGCGATGGGTTGCCCGGACTCGGTCGCCTCGGATCCTCCGCCCTGGGCATCACCGCCCTGGACGAAGGCGAGAGCACCCATTGCGAAGACGACGGCCAAGCCGCCGATGAGCCAGTGCGTTTTCATTCGAAGCTGCTGCTCCTTCACGCATCGTTTGCGGCCCCTTCGAGGGGACGCGAGGCAGGGTTTTTCCGCGCCACACAACGCTTGTGAAAAACGGAACGAGCCCTGGGGAAGCGGCCTGAAGCTACCCATTTCCGAGTAGACAGGTCAAGGCACCGACGGGCCGATTTCGGGCCCCGACATGGGTGATTTTCCCTACGCCGCGGACGCCCGGAACCCCGTGGAATCCCGGACGTCTCCACCGGCCTCTCACAGGCCCCTCGGAGGGACCCGTTCGAGACACCGGGCACCCGTCCCGTTCGTTTCCGTTGATCCTCGGCGACCGGGTCGAGAACCTTAGAAGGAGGCCGGTGTTTAACCCGGCGCCCTCCCGAAACCCAGCACAGGCGGCTCCTTGTCCGAAACGACGACTGCCACGCCAACCAGGGAGTCCCGTCCGTCCCTCGAGCTCCTGGACCACCTCGTCCAGGAGGTGGAGACGGTCTTCCACGGAAAGAAGGAAGTGGTGCGCCTGGCCATGGCGGCTCTCCTGGCCCGGGGCCACGTCCTGTTCGAGGACGTCCCCGGCGTGGGAAAGACCACCCTTTCGCACGCCCTCGCCAAAACCCTGGGGCTGGGCTTCCGCAGGATCCAGTTCACATCCGACCTCCTGCCGTCCGACGTCTTGGGGGTCTCGGTCTACAATCCGCAGACCGCGGAGTTCGAGATCCGGAAGGGGCCGATCTTCACCAACGTCGTCGTCGCCGACGAGATCAACCGGGCGCCGCCCCGGACGCAGTCGGGCCTCCTCGAGGCCATGCAGGACGACCGGGTCACCATCGACGACAAGACGTTCCGCCTTCCCCAGCCGTTCCTGGTGATGGCGACGCAGAATCCGTTGGAGCACCACGGGACGTACCCACTTCCCGAAAGCCAGTTGGACCGCTTCCTCATGCGGATCACCATCGGCTATCCGGACCCCGCGGCGGAGCGGCGCATCCTCACCGAGTCCCAGTCGTTGGACGCCACCGTGGACCGACTCCAGACGGTCCTCTCGGCCCAACAGGTCGTCGCGCTTCAGGACCGCATCGAGGAGGTGGAGGTCGATCCGGCCATCCTCGACTACCTCATGGCCATCGTCGAGCGCACGCGTCAAACGCCGAAGCTCCGCATGGGCGTCAGCCCACGCGGCAACATCGCCATCTTCCGGGCCGCCCGCGCCTACGCGCTGACGCGGGGACGGACGTACCTCATTCCTGACGACGTCCGTGAGCTCATCGTGCCCTGCCTCGCCCACCGCATCCTCCCCGCCGGCGCCTCCGGTACCACCTTCGACACCCACGACGAGGCGGCGACCATCCTGGAAGGGATCATGGAGGAGGTGGAGGCGCCGGTCTGAGCACGGTGGCGTACATCCAGCGAGCGGTCGGCGCTCTCCGAAGCGCCTGGGCCCGGCTCAGGGCCTGGCGCCGGATCTCGTTCACGTCGGGGGGACTCGCCTTCACCCTGGGGACCTTCGCCGTCGGCTTCGCAGCCATGAACACCGGCAACAACCTGCTCTACCTGTTGCTGGGCTCGATGCTCGGATTCATTGCCGTCAGCAGCTGGCTTTCGGAGCAGGCCATCCGCTCCCTTCGTATCGAGCGGCGTGGGCCGCGGTCGGTGACCGTGGGACACGACCTGCGACTGACGTACGAGGTCACCAACCTCAAGACGCACCTCCCGTCCATGGCGGTGGAGATCTCCGAGCAAGGACTCCCGGAGCGGGCCTTCCTCGGCCACGTCCCCGCCGGGGGCCGGGCGTCCACCCGGTCGGTGAACAGCTTCGTTCGCAGGGGCATCTATCCCCTGGGCACCGTGACGCTGTCCACCGGTTTCCCCTTCGGCCTCTTCCGGAAAGAGCGGGACGTGGAGATCCCCGGTGAGATCGTGGTGTGGCCGCGCACCGACCGACCCGTCCGTGAGCCCAGCCCCGGGGCTGGAAGGATTCCCAGGGTGGGCATGTCGTCGGGCGGGGTGTCGGGCGCCCGGGGGGAGTACCGGAGCCTGAGGGCCTACCGGGTGGGTGACGACTCCCGGGACATCCACTGGAAGTCCTCCGCCCGGCTCCGCGAGCCGGTGTTGAGACAGTACGAGCGCGACGGCGCCGAGACCCGATGGATCTGTCTCGATACCCGCGGTGAGCCCGGGGACGCGGCCGAAGTGGCCATCGAAGTGGCTGCCTCACTGGCGGCGGCCGCCGTGGCCCAGCACCGGCCCTTCGGTCTGGTGGCGGGGGGAGAGGTCCTGGAGGCCGGCGACGGAGCGGGGCATCTCGAGCCGGCCCTGGATCACCTCGCACGGGTCGCCGTCGACCCCTCCGACCCACTTCCGAACCCCCCGGTGGCACCCGAGGCGTGCGTCCTGGTGGGTATCGAGCCGAGAGGCGGATACGGCGATGCCATCGCCGTAGGCCGCGACGCGGTCTACACCGAGGCGCTTCCATGAACCTGCGGCTGCTCCACAGGCGTCTGGCCGTGGCCATGGGCCTCACAGGCCTGCTCGCCTTCGCAGGGGGCGCCGGATTCGAATGGTTCTCCGCCCTCCTCGCCACCGTCGCCCTCGTCATCGCCCTCTTCTGGCACCCCGATCCGGAACTCTCGGCCAGGCTGGAGCGATTGTGGCTCCCCCTCGCCACCCTCCTCGTCGCCCGGGCCTTGGTTCACGTCGTTGTCATCCAGGACGACATCGTCATTCCCGTCGTCGATCTTCTGCTTCTGCTCCTGGCGGCCGAGGCCCTTCGGTCCCTGGACGCGCCCAACGACCTGCGCCTGTACGCCCTCTCCTTCGCCCTCATTCTCGCGTCGACGGCGTACCGACCGGGCATCCTCTTCCTCGTCGCGTTCGTGGCCTACATCGGCCTGTCCACGGTGGCGCTCATGGTGGGGCACCTCCGCCGTCAGTCCGAGCGTCATGCCGTGCGGGAGGTGCCGCTGGGCAAGGGTCTGGTGGCAACGACGGGGGCCCTCTCCGGTGTGATTCTGCTGGTGGCGCTCGTCGTCTTCGTGACCTTCCCCCGCGTCTCGCAGGGCTGGGCCGGTCGAGGGGAGACCGCCGCCACGTCCATCGCCGGGTTCAGCGACCAGGTCTCCATCGGGGAGCACGGGTCCACCATCCTCGGCAATCCGCAGATCGTCCTTCGCGTGGAGTTTCCCGACGGGCCCCCTCCGAATCTCGGTGGCCTGCACTGGCGAGGGCGTTCGTACGACCGCTTCGACGGAATCCGCTGGACGAGATCGAACGGTCTCCCACCGTCTTCGGCACCCACCTCGTGGTATCAGGACCAGTGGGACAGCGAGGTCGTCGAGCAGCGGATCTTCGGGTCGGCCCTCGACACTCGGGTGCTCTTCGCCCTGCACCCGGCGCTGGAGATCGAGTCGAACAACGGCATCCAGCCGCTCTTCGACAACGCCGGCGACTTCCTCTATTGGGGATCGGGGTCGCCGGCCTACACGGCGTACTCGCGCGCCGACTCGCCCCCGGCCTCCGCTCTGCGCGAAGCGACACGGGGCTACCACCCGTCGGATCACTTCCTCCAGTTGCCCAGGCGACTCGACCCGCGGATCGCGGAGCTCGCCGACTCGCTTGCCGCGGGCCTGGACAACCGCTACGACCAGGCGGTGGCCATCCGGCGCTATCTGCAGAGCTTCACGTACACGCGCCAACTCCCCGCCACGGCCCGGGAGACGACTCTCCAGCACTTCCTGTTCGAGCGTCAGGCGGGTCACTGCGAGTACTTCAGCACCGCCATGGTGGTCATGCTCCGGACGCTGGGCATCCAGGCTCGCAACGTGAACGGCTTCCTCGGCGGGCAGTGGAACGACTTCGGCAGCTACCTGGTGGTGACGCAGAACGAAGCCCATTCCTGGGTCGAGGTGTGGTTCCCCGGCTACGGTTGGGTGGCCTTCGATCCCACGCCCGCGGGCAGCGGCGTCGGCGAGGTCACGTCCGCCTGGTTCTGGCCCGGCAGGATCCTCTTCGACGGCGTCCAGCACCGGTGGAACAAGTGGGTGCTCGACTACAGCGTCGATGACCAGGTCGGCATCTTCGCCGGACTCCTGGGCGAGCGCACGGGGGAGGACATCGCCTCGACCTCCGGGCCCATGGACGAGTCGTCCGGCCCCAACCCCCTCGGTGCCCTCGCCATCCTCCTTCTCCTGGCCACGGCCGTGTACTGGGCGCGTGGGCTGGGAGGTCCTGCGCCGGACCCTTGGACGCGCATGTACCTCCAGCTCCGTGAGGCCGCCGCGCGAGCCGGGGTGGGTGTGACCCCCGGCGTCACTCCATTGATGCTGGTGGCGCGCATCGGGCAGGGCCACTCCACGGCGCCGGCCGCCCGCGTCGTGGACCTTTACCTCCGGGCCCGATACGGAGGTCAAAGCCTGGGCGAGTCGGAGCTCCGGGAGATGAGGGAGGCACTGGCGGCGGCACGACGCTTGCTCCGAACCAGGGCGTAGGCCAGGGACCACCCTTCCAGCCCGTGACGCAGACTCCGTGAAGCCCTATCCTCCACGTATGACCCTGTCCAACCGTGCGTCCGAATCGAGCTCCAGTCTCCACTTCGCGACCATCGCGCACGGCGGCCTCATCTGGGATGCGTACCTCCACTTCGAGGACGATCCCCGACGGCCCACCAGCTTCCGGGCGAGCATCCGCTTCGTCCCACCCACCGCCGCCGACGGCGGACCCGCTCCCGCCGAGACCACCGTCCTCATCATCGAGGACAGCTACGAGGCCGCCGTCACCAAGGCGCGCGCCTTCGACGACCGACAGCTCCAGGGCTTGTTGAGATCGGCGCTGCCGGGAGATGAGGACGAGGAGTAAGCCCTAGGCTTCTCTGATCCATCTCCACAGCTCCGGCACCGTCGGCCGTTTCCCGGCCATGAGGATCCCCACCTTGTAGATCCGGCCCGCCACCCATGCGATGGCCAAGGTGGCGAGGAACATGAGCACGAAGGACAGCGCCACCTCCGCAGCCGGGGCGCCTCCTCCGGCCACGCGGGCCCACATGAGAATGGGCGTGAAGAGCGGGAAGAGAGACAGTCCCGTGGAGAGGGATGTCGACGGATTCTCGATGACGCCCACGACCATGACGATGGGCACGACGAGAAGGAGCAAAACCGGGAACTGGGCCTGTTGAGCCTCTTCGTCGCTGTTGCACATGGCGCCGACGGCGGCGTAGAGCCCCGAGTACATGAAGAAGCCGAACACGAAGAAGCCCACGAACAGCGCAGTCATGCCCAGGCCCGGAAGGACCTCTCGCAGCGCGTCGAGTTCGGCGAGCTCCGGCTGGGCGGCGATGAGCATGGGAAGCCCGCTGGCGAACGCCACGCCTCCGACGAGGAGCCAGATCAGCATCTGGGTCATGCTCACGGCGCCCACGCCGACGATCTTGCCGAGCATGAGGTGCCACGGCTCCATGGAGGAGATGATGACCTCCACGATCCGGTTGGTCTTCTCCTCCAGCGTCGCTCGCATGACCGCGATGGCATAAATGAGGATCACCATGTAGAGCAGGAACGACCCCATGTACGCCACGAAGAACTGCGGGTCGTCGGCGCCCGACACCGTCTCCGACAGCATCTCGATCCGGAGTTCACCACCGGACAGGAGCGCTTCGGCGTCCACGTCCTGCTGCTCGAGCTGGAACTCGAGGGCTGCCCGCGAGACGGCGCTACGCAGCGTCACCTGACGGATGGGGTTGGGCCGGGTCGTCGTGTAGAGGATGGCCTCCCCGGTCTCCAGGGTCAGCTCATCCACCATGATGAATCCGCCCAGAACGCCGTCCTCCGCCGCCTGCCTCAGTTCGGTCACGACGTCGGAGTGCCACCGCTGCTCGCGGACGTCGTACCCCGCCTCCTCGAGACGCGGTGCGAGCCTGTCGTACAAGACCCCCGTCCCGTCCACCACCGCCATCGTCCGCTCGGCTTCGTCGCCCTGCTGCGCGAAGTAGACCGGCACCCCCGTGAGCCCGATCACGAAGACGGGCGCCAGGACCGTGGACGCGACGAACCATTTCGACCGGACGCGCTGCATGTACTCCCGGCGGATGACGGCCCGGACGTTGGTCCACATCATCGCTCCCCTCCCACCGAGGCGGGGACACCGGCGTCCGTGGCGGCCTCCGCGCCCGCATGTCGGACGAAGATCTCGTGCAGGCGTGGCTCCACCAGGTCGAACCGGAGGAAGCGGACCCCGGCGTCGAGCCCTCGGCGAAGGATCTGCTGGTGATCGGCCCCCTCCCGCAGGATGAGGTGGAGCCCACCGTTCACGGGGTCCACCCTCGCCACCTCGGGGCCCTCCAACCACTCGTCCGGCCCCTCGAACTCCACCGCCACCACGCCCTTTCGCTCCGCGGCCTTGAGCTCCTTGAGGTCGGCGTCCAGGACCTTGCGGGCATTGGAGATGAGGCAGACCCGCTCACACAGACGCTCCGCCTGGTCCATGAGATGCGTGGAGAACACGATGGTCGTTCCCCGGGCCTGGAACTCGCGAACGATCTCCTCGAGCACATCCTGGTTGATGGGGTCGAGACCCGAGAACGGCTCGTCGAGAATGAGGAGTTCGGGCTCGTGGATGACCGTACCGATGAACTGGATCTTCTGCTGCATGCCCTTGGAAAGATCCTCGACCTTCTTGTCCGCCCACCCCTCGAGTCCGAGACGGTCGAGCCACTCGCCGCCCCTGCGACGCCCCACCGACCGGGGCACCCCACGGATCTCGGCGAGGAACGTGATGAGTTCCAGGCACCGCATCTTCTTGTAGACCCCTCGCTCTTCGGGGAGGTAGCCGACCTTCTCCCGTCGGGTGCGGTCCGGGTCGTCGCCGAAGAGCGAAACGCTGCCTTCGTCGGGATGCAGGATCCCCATGATCATCCGGATGCTCGTGGTCTTCCCCGAACCGTTGGGGCCGAGGAGACCGCAGATGACGCCACGGGGCACCTGGAAGTCGAAGTTGTCCACGGCCGTGTGCTTCCCGAACCGCTTCGTCACCCCGTCGAGTCGGATGGCGTAGCCGTCGCCGGTTGCCTGCGTCGCGTCGATGGTCATCTCCCGGGGATCATGGTGACACGGGGCTTACGCAGCGGCAGGGCCCTTCCTTCATGACGTTCCGTAGGTTGGAGTCATTGCTTAGATTAGTCGGCTGCACGGCAACTCTCGAGGAGTATAGATGGCCATCTATCGTACGCTCTACTACACGGACGTCAGCGTCGG
>CALJKZ010000639.1 GCA_937983085.1 uncultured Gemmatimonadales bacterium | reverse complement strand
GGCGGGGAGCGGTGAGGAGCTGGCGTGGGCGGGCTGAGCCGAGGGCGCGGCCCAAGGGATGTCGCCGTGCAGGGTCGTCTCCTTCGGGTCCTCGATATCGAACCGCCGGAGGTGCATGTACTCGGTGTCGCGGTTGCTGGCGTAGTACAGCGCGGCGCCGTCCGGACTCCACCGAGGGGAGATGTGGAGGGCCGGCTCCCACGTCTCGGGCCCCACCGGAACCAGCTCACCGGAGGCCAGATGGAGCAGATGGAGACGGCTTGCGACGTTGGACACGACCTCGGCCAGGAGGAGTTGACTCCCCGACGGCGACCACCCCACGACCATCCACATGCCATCGGACTCGAGGACGCGGCGATCCGACTCGGGGTCGTCGGGATCGATGAGGTAGACGTCGAAGTCGCGCCCGTTCCGGCGCGTGCTGGTGTATGCGATCCTCGGACCCTCCGGCTCGAAGGCCCCGAACGATGCCCGTTCTGGCAAGGGCGTGAGGGCTACGGGCGCAGACCCGTCCAGGTCCCAGCGATAGAGTTGGTGCTGTTCGTCGCCGTCCCGGTCCCACGACACGATGGCGTGGTCGCGTTCGGGTGAGACATGCAGACCGCTGACGTTGCGCGGGAGCGCCCTGACGAGGCTCGGGCGGGCGCCTGGATCCGAGACCTCGAAGATCCGTCGCTCCAGGACCCGGTGACGCCCCCAGACGAGAAGCCCATCGTCGTCGGGCAGGAAGGCGGCGAAGGTACGGGAGGTTCGGGCTTCCCAGAGGTCCACTGAGCTCTCCAGCACCGGCTGCCATCCCACGCGACCGACGTCCTCCGCCGTGATGGCGGGTGGTCGCGGCACCCCCGTGATCGCCAGGATGGCGATGAGGTGCAGGGGCAGGGAAAGCAGGGCCAGCGCCCCGAACTTCCAGAATCGCTTCATCGAATCTCCGTCCGTTGAGTCTCTCTACGCCGGCTCCTCATGGAAGGGTTCACCGAACCCAGGCGCTCACGCTTGGCCCCGGCATCCATCGCCCTATCTTCCTCGCTCATGAGCACTCCCGTACCCCGCATCGGCCGCGTCCTGGACGCCATCGGCCTCACCGTCTTCCTCGTCGGCGGTGGACTGGTGGCCCGGGCCTGGATCGGCTTTCAGTCCGTTCCCGACTTCCAGCGCGCTCCCGGCGACGTGTCCGCCGCCGCCGTGGCGTACGCCGACGGATTCTGGCGGCTCCAGAAGATCGGCGTGGCGCTCATGGTCGTCGGTGTGGCCGTGTTCGTGGGAGCATGGCTAGCGGCTCGGAGGCCGACCGCGAAGTGAGCCGCTGGGCGGCAACCGGGGGCGAGGGGTAGCCACCACCCGGCCAGACCCGGCGGCGGAGAAGTTGGCAAGCTTGTTGCACACACATGGTTTCCGACGAGAACACCGAAACGGCGCACGGCCGGCGGTACCAACCCAGGGGGAACCATGTGGAAGAAGGATGAGGAGCAGACGACGACGACCGCCGCCGCAACCACCACCCGTCAGTCGCCGCGCGCCACCATGGCCGACGGTTCGCGACGTGCCGTCATCGGCCCGTCCATCAGCATCAAAGGCGACGTGACGGGGAGCGAGGACCTCCTCATCGAGGGCGAGGTCGACGGTTCGGTGAGCCTCGGCGACCACGCGGTGGGCGTTGGATCCGACGGTCGGGTGCATGCCGACATCGTCGGACGCATCATCACGGTGGACGGGCAGGTGGAGGGCAATCTCCAGGCTCAGGAGCAGATCGTGCTTCGGGGCACGGCAAAGGTCCGGGGTGACATCAAGGCTCCCCGGGTGGTTCTGGAGGATGGCGCCACGTTCCGTGGGCTCGTCGACATGGGCTCCCCTGGGAAGGGCAGCCATGCTGGCGCCGAGTCCACCTCGGCGAACGGTCGCACCGAGGCCGCGTCCGCGAAGGACGACGACTCGAAGTCCAACGGCAGCCCCAAGGCCGATGTGAAAGACAGCTCCTCGGCGTCCAAGGCGACGGGTAAAGGCGATTCGACCAAGGACGCGTCGGCCCGGTCGTCGGCGACCGCGAAGTGATCTCGGGACGAAACGGCTTCGTCCGACGCTGTGGGCGCACGGGGGCGTGAGTTGGCTGGACCGGCTCGCCTCGCCAGCCGCAAAGGCGACGGACGAGCCCACCCCCGAAGACGAGGGGACCGAGCGGGCCGCGCCCGGCCTCGCCTCCCTCTTTGCGTCGTTGCACGCGGATGGACGTCACTCCGTCCTCGATTTCGGGCCGGCCGAGGGGAGGCGACTCCGTCTCCTCGGTCGGTACGCCCGCCAGGTCCGGTTCGCGGCCCTCGTGCCACATCCGCCCCGGGGGAGTGAGCTGACGGCGGCCCTCGACGATCTGGAGCCGGACCCAGATCGTCGCTTCGACGTGGTTCTCGTATGGGATCTCTTCGATCGATTGGACGAGGCCGAGCGTCGACAGGTGGTGGAGCGTGTCATCGACGTCACCGAGCCGGCGGCACGACTGTACGCCGTGGTGGAATCGTCCGATGCGGTGTCGACACGGCCCATCCGTACCGAACTCCTGGACGTCGACACGGTACGCGAGGCGCCCGTGGGTCCTCCGGAGCCCTCGCGGCCGCAGCTGCTACCCGCTCACATGGAGCGGCTCGTGAACCCTTTCGAAGTGCTCACGGGCGTGTCGTTGAGACGCGGGCTCCGTGAGTACGTCGCGAGGCGCCCCTACTAAACGTCTTCGGCCCTACTCGCAGCTCTGGCAGTTGTGGTTGTTGACGGCGCCGAGGCCCTCGAGGAGCGCGATGGTGGTGGGGAAGGGCTGTACGCGTTGCCGCGGTCCATTGGCCATGTCCACCGTGGTCTCACCCCGCCGACTCACCACCATGACGTCCGCTCCCTGAGCGACGAGGTACTGGATGAGTTCGTCGTCCCCGCGCGCGGCTGCATGGTGCAGGGGCGCGTAGCCGTTGAGGTCCCGGGCGTTCACGTCGGCTCCGTGCTCTTCCACCAGGTACTTCACGGCCGGCAGCCAACTGTCCGGGGCATGGGAATGGGAGTTGGCGGCGAAGCCCTCCCCGTATCCGACGCCCGACGCCGCATGGATGGGATAGACCGCCGGCCCCCCGGTGGGCACCGGGTCCAGGCCCGACTTGTCCTCGTCGCCACCCCGGCGGAATCGGCGTGAGGGCACCTTCCGGGTGGGGATGGTCGGATCGGCGCCCGCCGCCACCAGCAGACGCATGGCGTCCAGGTCGGTGGCGTACGCGGCCCGCCAGAAGGCTGTCGCTCCCGCGAAGTTCACTCCGAGCATGTCGAAGTTGAACGACGTGTACCAGATGTGGCGACCGGTCCGGTGGTTCACGTCGGCACCGGCGTCGATGAGCGCCTGGAGCAGCTCCAGGTAGTCGGTTTCCTGCTGGGTGAAGGCCTGGGGCTGTGGGTAGGCGGCTTTGGGCCCCCAACGGCGGTTGAGCACCGTGAAGAGGGCGGCGGCCCCGTCCTCGGCCACCGCATTGGCGTCCGCGCCCTCGGCGAGGAAGTGCATGGCGAGATCGAAGTTGCCGTTGATGGTCGCCATGAGCATCGGCGTCGTCCCATCACCCGCCGTGGGCTGGTCCAGGGGCGCTCCGTACTCCAGGAGAAGCCGGGCCGCATCGGCGAACCCGTCGCGGCTGGCGAAGTGGAGCGCCGCGAAGCCGCCCTCCCGACCGACCAGGTCGTTGTACCCGAGAGGACGCTCCTCCTCCTCCGGTTCTTCGTCCTCGGGCGACTCGTCCTCGGACGTTCCCTCTTCGGGCGGCGTCTCCTCCTCCGGGGGCGCCTCTTCGTCCTCGCCCTCCTCCTCGGAAGGGGTCTCCTCTTCCGGCGGAGATTCCTCGGCTGGCTCCTCCGGAGCGGGCTGCTCTTCCGGTGCCTCCTCTTCGACCGGCGGCTCCTCCTCGGCGGCACCCTCTTCCTCTACGGGCTCCTCCTCGGGGGGTGTTTCCTCCGGTGGGGCCTCCTCCGCCGGCTCCTCCTCTTCGGCCGCCTGCGGAGCTTGCGCCCTCGCGGCCTCCTCCTGCGCCCGCGCCTCACGGCGCTCCGCGTCCCGCCGCACCGAGGCGAGCTGGGAACGCAGACGACGCTCGGGGCCGTCACGGGCGGCGACTTCCGCATAATCGATGACCGACGTGGTCAGGGTCGGGTCGGCGCCGGCTTCCAGAAGGGCGTTCATGGCAACGAGCCGGTTGGCGGCCGTGGCCCACATGAGGGGGGTCTGTTCGTCGGCCCGGGTACGGGCGTCCACCGCTGCGCCGAGGCGAACGAGGGCCTCGACGGCATCGGCGCGCCCGGACTCGGCGGCGTAGTGGAGGGCGGTCACTCCCGTCGAGGTCATGACCGCGGGATCGGCACCGCCTCCAACCAACGCTTCGATGGCCGCGGCGTGGCCTTCACGCGCGGCGAGATGAAGAGCCGTGTAGCCGCCGAGGCGCGTGGTGGCTTCCGTGTTGGCCCCGGCGTAGAGGAGGACCTGGATGATGGCCACGTCGTCGCGCATGGCGCCCCAGTGGAGGGCGCTGGTGCCGTCGCTCTGGGCCGCGTTGACGTCGGCTCCATCGCGAAGGAGCACGCGGACCTCTTCCACGTCTCCCCGCTGGGCCGCATCGGCCACGGGTGATTCTGCCGACGGTGCGAGGAGGAGCAGAACCAGAAGCGCACCGAGCTTGTTCATCAGCCGGAACTCGAGCGCTGGGCGGATCGACCCGCCGAGAGGGGGAAGGCGCCGGTGCTGTCACCCAGCGACTCGGCATCGTCCATCCCGAGGGTGTGCATGGCGCTGAGAAGGACGTTCGCCATGGGCGTTCCGTCCGGGGCCTTGATGTGGGTCCCGCCCTTGGGCAGACGCCCGTTGGCCCCTCCGGCGAGGAAGAGGGGGCACCGCTTGTGGTTGTGCAGGTTCGGATCCCCCATGGGCGAGCCGCACACGATGAGCGTCTTGTCGAGGAGGTGGCTGTCTCCCTCGACGATGTCCGAAAGCTTCTCGAAGAAGTACGGAATCAGGCTCATGTGATAGCGATTGATCTTGTTGAACTGGAGCACCCGCTCCTCGTTGCCGCCATGGTGCGAGGCGGCGTGGAAGCCCGCCGTGACGCCCGTCTCGGGGAAGACCCGACCCGATACGTCCCGGCTGGTCTTGAAGGTCACCACCCGCGTCATGTCCGACGCGAAGGCCAGCGCCTGGAGATCGAACATGAGGCGGACGTGGTCGCCATAGTCGTCGGGCACGCCGGCAGGCGCCTCGGCGAGCTCCCGCTCCTCGCCGCTCATGTTGCGTGCCTCGATGGTCTGGATACGGCGCTCGATCTCGCGGATGTTGCTCACGTACTTGTCCATGCGAGCACGATCGTCGGCGCCCAGCTGACGATTGAGCCGGTTGAGGTCCCTCAGGACCCAATCGAGGATGCTCCGCTCCGTACGGCGCCTTTGCGCCCGCTCTTCCGGTGTCGCCCCCCGGCCGAAGAGCTGATCGAAGGCGACCCTGGGGTCGCGGATCATGGGCAAGGGCTCGGTGGGACTCGCCCAGCTCACCGTGTCGGTGTAGACGCACGCATAGCCGTAGGCGCAGCCTCCGGCCTGGTCCACGTTCTCGATGCAGAGCTGCATGGAGGGGATGGGCGTGTCCTGTCCGAAGCGTTGGGCGTAGAGCTGATCCATGGAGGTGCCGACGAAGACGTCGGAGCCCTCCGTCTGCTTCGGGTGGGCCTGGGTCAGGAAGACCGCGCTGGAGCGGAAGTGATCGCCCCCGATCTCGCGGGGAAGCTCGGCCTCGGCCCCGCCGACGTCGGTGTTGCTGACGATGGTCAGGTACTCCCGCCAGTCCTCCAGCGGGGACAGGGCGCTGGGCGTGAGGTCGAAGTCCGGACCCTCGTGCTGGGGCGCCCAGAGGTGCTGCGTCGCGCCCCACTCGTTGCACCCGGCCGCTCCATGGACCATCTCGATGGCCACGAACCGGGTGACGTCGGTCTCACGGGCGGCTGCCGACATGCGGCCGGCCGGCGCCATGGCGTCGAGGAAGGGCAGCGCGACGCTGGCGCCCATGCCCTTGAGGAAGGTCCGGCGCTCGAGGCTCGTGTTCAGCAGATGCATGACGGGCTCAGGGCTGAGGTGCGTCGTCGGTCAGGGCGACGCCCCGGCTCATTCGGAAGGCGGGGCTCATGACCACGCCGAGGATGTAGTGGGACATGCCGTCGCCGTTGGCTACGGCGTTCCG
>CALJKZ010000638.1 GCA_937983085.1 uncultured Gemmatimonadales bacterium | reverse complement strand
CCATCGTGGAGGCACGTGGAACCCTGTGGCGTGGAGCCGACGACGGCTGGGTCACGGATCTGGATCTCGACCTCCAGCCGCTCTCCGTGGCAATGTTCGCCTCGCTGGCCCCCGACCTGGGGCTGGTGGGGAGCGTTTCGGGACCGGCTCACGTGGAGGGCCCATTGGACGACCTCGCGGTGGGAGGGGATCTTCAGACCGTATTCGGCCGGGTCGTGGTGGACAGCCGTGTGAACCTCCGCGATCCGTCCCGGAACTACCGCATGGAGATCGCCGCCGACTCCATGCCCCTCTCACGGCTGGTTCAGCGACTACCACCGCAGACACGGTGGAGCGGCGAGCTCGTGGTGGAAGGGTCCGGCTTCTCGGTTGATTCGGCGGATGTGGCGTTCCGGGTCTCGGCGCGTCGATCGAGGATCGGTCCCCTGCGTGTGGACACACTGACCGCCTCGGGACGCATCCAGTCAGGCATCCTCGTCACGGACCAACTGAGAGGAAGGGTCGGAGGTATCGACGTAAGTGGCCGGGGTCGCCTCGGGCTTCAGCCCGGACGCTGGGGCGCATCGACCGTTGAGTTCTCCGCTCCGACCTTGGTGGGCCTGCGCCCTCTGGTCATGGGCGTGCCCGACTCGGTCCTGGTGAGTGACGACCTGAGCCCCCTGGATCGGGAGCTCCTGCGCCTGCAGGGCATCGAGCCGGACACCTTGCCGTCCAGCCGCGACGTGCGGATGGAGGGACGAATCGCGGGAGCGGCGAGTCTCAGCGGATCCATCGAAGACCTGGATCTGGGCCTCATCGTGGATGTCGTGGGTGGAGCCTTCAAGCAGAACCAGGTCGACACCGCCCGCGTGGCGTTCACGGCCACCGGTCTACCGGCCACTCTGGGAGACTGGGAGATCGGCGCCAGCGCCATCGGCATCGTATTCGAGGGGCGCGAGTACGAGCGCGGTGGCTTCGAAGCGGACATGGTCGCCCAGGCGGGGGCGGGGCGAATCGAGGTCGTGCGGCGGCCCGGGGAGGAGTATCGGGCGAGAGGATCCTTCGAGATCGATTCGGTGGGAGGGCGGATCGAGCTGGATGAAGGCTCCGTACGGGTCGACGATCAGACGTGGGTCGTGGCTCAGGCGGGTCCGGTAAGCTGGGGCGAAGCGACCCTGTCGGTGGATAGTGTCGTGGTGGTCCGTGAAGGGGTCGATCCCATGCGCCTCACCGTCGACGGAGACCTCACCCGCCAGGGTCAAAGTGACTTCCGCCTGCAGGTCGAAGGCCTGCACATCGAGCGGATCCTCTACATGGCCCAGCGCGAGGACCTCCAGATCGGTGGCCATGTGGACGCCGATCTCATGGTCCGGGGCACGTCCAGTTCTCCCGAGATCACAGGTGAGTTCTCGGTGCTCGGGCCCCGTTACGGTGCCGTGCAACTCACCCGCGTCGATGGAGCCGTCCAGTACGCAGCGCGATCGCTGGGCGTCGAGCTCCAGGGGTGGGACGCGGTCCGGAGGGTGGCCACGGGCTCGGCTACGTTGCCTCTGGACCTGGGCCTGGGCGATGTCGCCGAACGTGTTCTGGAGGCGCCCATGGACGTGCATGTGGCCGCCGATTCGCTCGATGCGGCCATCGCCCTCTCCTACCTGACCTCACTCGACGGTGTCCTCGGGACGGTGTCCGGCGACATCCGCATCGGGGGAACCCCCCAACGGCCCGAGCCGGAGGGCACTGTGGAGCTCCGGAACGCCGCCTGGTCCATCGACGCCATCGGGGTACGACACCAGGGAATCGATGGCGAGCTACGCTTGCGTCCCGACCGCACCGTGGATGTCTCGCTGGCGGCTCGACGGCCTGGTCAGGCGACCGTCACGGGTACACTGACCTTGGAGCCGGTGCGTGATCCGGAGCTGGACCTGAATTTTCAGTTCACTCGATTCCTCGGTGTGTCCCGGCCGGACATGGAAGGGTACGTGAGCGGCGGGTTCACCCTAGGTGGGACATACAACCGCCCGGTGGCTGAAGGGGCTCTGACCGTGGACGAGGGAACGATCTATGTCGACGAGCTACAACGGGCTGCGAGCGTCGTCGACCTGAGCGACCCCTTCCTCTTCGACGTCGGCCTCGCCGTAGATACGACGGCCCTGGTGTCCCAGCCGCTCTTCGCCGGACTCCGCAATCCGTTCTTCGACAACCTCCGGGTGAACGTGGATCTCGCCGTGCCCATAGGCACGAGGCTGCGGTCCATCGACAAGAACGAGGAGATGACCGGCGATCTGTTGGTGCGCTATGACCGCCGGGCGGGCGACTTCGTCCTCATCGGTGAACTGGAGGCCCTCCGCGGCTCCCATCGCGTCCTGGGCCGGAATTTCCAACTCGAGGGCGGGACCATCGCCTTCATCGGACGGCCCGGTCTGAACCC
>CALJKZ010000637.1 GCA_937983085.1 uncultured Gemmatimonadales bacterium | reverse complement strand
GCCATGTTGGCCTGGGCGCCCGAGTGGGCCTGGACGTTGGCGTGGTCGGCGCCGAAGAGGGCCTTGGCCCGTTCCCTGGCCTTTTCTTCGGCGATGTCGACGAACTCGCACCCCCCGTAGTAGCGCTTCCCGGGAAGCCCCTCGGCGTACTTGTTCGTCATCACCGACCCCATGGCTTCCAGAACCGCCCGGGACACGAAGTTCTCCGACGCGATGAGCTCCAGGCCGTCGGCCTGTCGTTTCGCCTCGGAAATAATGGAGTCGTAGACGTCCGGGTCGGTCTGCTTCAGGTGCTCCAGAGTCTCGGCCATGTCACCAGGTCCGCTGAAGGTGGCGTGCCTCCTGGATGCGGCGCTCCGCCTGCCGGTTGGCGGCGACGTGCGTCGAGATGTCCTCGGACTCGGCCAGCTCGAAAATGCGCAGGAGGGTGTTGTAGATGTCGCCGGCTTTGCGCTTGCTCCGCTCCGCCGTCCATTCGTTGATCTCACCATACACGTTGATGAGACCACCGGCATTGATGACGTAGTCCGGAGCGTACAGGAGGCCGCGCTGCTTCAGCGCGGGGCCATGCACGGATCCCTTGGCCAGCTGGTTGTTCGCGGCACCGGCGATGATGTCGAACTTGAAGCGATCGATGGTGTCGTCGTTCACCACGGCGCCCAGTGCACAGGGCGCGAAGATGTCGGCGTCCACGTCGTACACGTCGTCGGCGGACACCCGCTCGGCACCGAAGTCGTCCACGACGCGCTGGATCCGGTCGTCGTCGATGTCGGTGACGGTGAGGGTGGCGTTCTCGGCGGCCAGGTCTTCGCACAGGTAGTACCCCACGTGGCCGACGCCCTGGACGACCACGTGCTTGCCCGCCAGTGAATCGCTTCCCCAGCGCGCTTTGGCCGATGCCTTGATCCCCCGGTAGACACCGTAGGCGGTCACGGGCGAGGGGTCCCCGGAACGACCGATGAGGCCCACGACGTGCTCCGTCTCCATGGAGACGAACTCCATGTCGTCGGGCGACGTCCCTACGTCCTCGGCGGTGATGTAGCGACCGCCCAGCGACTCCACGGCACGACCGTGGGCGCGGAAGATCATCTCGCGGTCGATGGTCCGGTTGTCGCCCCAGATCACCGACTTGCCGCCGCCCAGGTTCAGCCCGGTGATGGCGGCCTTGTACGTCATGCCCCGGGAGAGGCGCAACGCGTCGACGATGGCTTCCTCGTCGGAGTCGTAGTTCCAGAACCTCGTCCCTCCGAGCGCCGGACCCATGGTGGTGTCGTGGATGGCGATGATGCCACGGTAGCCCAGATCCGGATCGTTCCAGAATACGAGCTGCTCGTGACCACCCTCGGACATCAGGCCGAACATTTCCATTCGCTTCCTCTCTATGGTTTAGCGATCACCGGCGTCCCGGAGGATCTCGCCGGCGATGACTCGTCTCATGATTTCGTTGGTACCTTCGTAGATCTCGGCGCCCTTGGCGTCCCGGAGGAGCTTCTCCACCGGATAATGCCTCATGTAGCCGTAGCCTCCGTAGATCTGGATCGCCTCGTCGGCGGTGAAGCTCGCAGCCTCGGACGCCGCGAGCTTGGCCATAGCGGCCCGGGCCGTCACGCCGTTCAGGCCCGTTCTCGGCGTCCCGTTGCGGGTGGCTTCCCACGCCTCCGCCGCTTCGTGGGTGAGGGAGCGCCCGCCGGCGAGCCGCTGAGCGGCATCGGCGAGTTTGGCCTGGAGCGCTCCGAACCGCGCGATGGGCGTCCCGAACTGCTGGCGCTCCAGGGCGTAGCGGGTCGCGTGTTCGAGAGCCGCCCGTCCGACTCCGGTAGCCTGCGCGGCCACGCCGATGCGGCCGAGATCGAGGGCTTCGAGGGCGTATCCCAGGCCGGCGCCGGCCTCCCCGACGAGGGCGTCGGCGCCCACCCGGACTCCGTTCAGCTGAACGGACACGGTCTGCGAGGCCCTCATGCCCAGCGTCGTCTCCCGGTCACCGACCTCGTACCCGTCCGAGGACGGCTCCACGAGGAAGAGTCCGAGGGCGTCCTCTCCCGTGCGTGCGAAGACCGCCACCAGACCGGCCCGCGCTCCGTTGGTGACCCACCGCTTCTCGCCCCGGAGCACCCACCCCTGTCCGTCCACGGACGCCGTCGACGTGATGGACGACGCATCGGAGCCGGCATCGGGCTCGGAAAGAGCGAAGGCGCCGAGGACCTCCCCCGACGCCAGCTTCGGTAGCCACGCTTCCTTCTGGTCCGCCGTTCCGTGGCGAGCGATGAGTCCCGCCACGGGGCCGTTGTGGATGGCGACCGAAAGCGCCACCGCCGCGTCCCCCCAGGCGATCTCTTCGAGGACCAAGAGGTAGGTGGAGAGGTCGAAGGCCAGACCGCCGTACTCCTCGGGGACGAGCATCCCGAGGAAGCCCGACTCGGCGAGCTTCTCGAAGACGTCCTCGTCCAGCTCCCGCCGCTCGTCCCACTCGGCGGTCTTGGGCCGCAGTTCGGCCTCGGCGAAGTCCCGGGCGAGGGCCTGAAGCTCGCGCTGCTCGTCGGTCATCATGCGTCGTACCGGTAGAAGCCGCGCCCCGACTTCCGACCGAGCCAGCCGGCGGCGACGTACTTGCGAAGGAGGGGGCAGGGCCGGTAGCGGTCGTCGCCCAACTCCCGGTGCAGGACCTCGAGGATGCTCAGGCAGGTGTCCAGACCGATGAGGTCGGCCAGGCCCAGGGGGCCCATGGGGTGGTTCATGCCGAGCTTCATGACCGTGTCGATGGCCTCGACCTCGGCGACGCCCTCCATGAGGGCGAAGACCGCCTCGTTGATCATGGGCATCAACACGCGGTTCGACACGAAGCCCGGGAAGTCGTTGACCTCCACCGGAGTCTTGCTCAGTGCTTCGGAGAGGTCGACCACCGCCTTTGTCGTTTCGTCGCTCGTGGCCAGCCCGCGGATGACCTCCACCAGCTTCATGACCGGCACGGGATTCATGAAGTGCATGCCGATGACCCGGTCCGGCCGTGACGTGCGGGCCGCGATCTCGGTGATGGAGATGGACGAGGTGTTGGAGGCGAGGATGGTGTCGGGACCGGCAGCGGCGTCGAGCGTCTGGAAGATGGAGTACTTCAACTCCGCCTTCTCGGGGACCGCCTCCACCACCAGGTCGGCGCCGTCGGCTCCTTCCTCGAGGCCGTTGAGCGTCTCGATTCGGGCCAACGTGGCGTCCCGGGCTTCCTGGTCGATGATCTCCTTCTTCACCTGGCGGTCCAGGTTCTTGGCGATGGTGGCCATCGCCTTGTCCAGGACCTCGTCGGAGAGGTCCACCAGCCTCACGGTCTTGCCGTGCTGAGCGGCGACATGGGCGATCCCGTTGCCCATGGTCCCACCACCCACCACCGCGATGGTCTCGATGTTCATCCGATCTATGCCTCCACGGCCTTCAAGTTCGATTCGTCCGTCATCATGAGCGGCTCGGCCTTCAACGCCGCTCGACCCGGCCGAAGCCAGGGTCCCCACCAGAGGGCCGCCGTTGCCGCCAGCACCACGACGGTGCTCACGATGCTGCCCTCGGGGCCGAAGCCCCCTCCTCCCAACCACGCCGGTCCGGAGGTGACCCCCTCGTACAGAGGGGCGTCGATGATCTCCAGCCCGCTCACAGGCACGTCCACCAGGTATCCGTGCGCCCAGTTCCAACCCAGGTGGGCACCCGTGGCCCACCACAGGCTCAGGGTGCGCACGTAGATCACCCCGAGGAGAAGTCCCGCCACGGCGATGTTCGCCACGGAAAGGACGCTCACCCCGGGGTTGGCAAGGTGGAGCAACCCGAACACCACCGAGGTCACCACCACCGCCACGAGGGCACCCCACACCTCCCCCAACGCCTGCAGCGGATACCCCCGAAGCAGTGCTTCTTCCGCCGCCGCAGGGATGAGGAGGAAGCCCAACGCCCCGGCCGCTCCCCGTACCCACGCAACCGCGGATCCTTCCTGCCCGGTCCACGCCACTCCTCCGAGGAGCGCCATGACCGCCACCACGGCGAGACCGATGGCGACCCCGAGAGCGGTGCCTTTGGCCAACTCCACCACGGCGGAGGGAGACGGATGGAAGCCGAGTGCCGCCGGCTGCCTCCCGTCGAGAGCGAGCATGCACCACCCCGCCACCGTCGATCCCACCAGCAACGCCAGAGCGCCGGCGGTGAGGCCTCCAGGCGTGAACGCAGCGAAGACGATGCCCAGCGCCGCGGTGATGAGGACGAAGGCCAGAAGCCTCCAGCCGAGTCGCACCCGACCGTCCGACCCGGTCAAAACCCCCAAGGAGCTAGAAGCCGGTCCGGGATCAGGAACGCTTCGACCGCGCCCACCTCGCCGAACGCACGACGAAGAAGGCCAATCCGATCTTCGTCAGGTCGCCGACGACGAAGGGCACGACACCTGCGGCGATGGCCGCCTCCAGGCCCTGCCCCGTCAACGCGGCCAGCTGGGCTACGCCGCCGAGGTACATGGTGGCCACGCCCAGCACGAGACCGACGATCAGGCGCAGGTCACCTTGGCGCCCCGCCACCGCCCCGGCCACGAACGCCGCCAGAGGGGCCGCCAGGAGATAGCCGCCCGTGGGCCCGAGAAGCCATGGCAGGCCCGCACCGCCGCTGGCGAAGACCGGCGCGCCCATGGCACCGACCACGACGTACGCGCCCATGGACAGGGCTCCGAGGCGCGGTCCGAGCAAGGCGCCCGCGAGGATGACGAAGAGCGGCTGGAGCGTCACGGGAACCGCCGTCCAGGGCAGCCACACCGCCACCTGCGCCGACAGGGCGGTCGCGACGGCGAACGCGACCACACCGAGAGCCGATCGGGCTCGACGGTCTTCGACGACCTCCTGGACGGCGAGGGTGCGCATGGTCTCCGAGAACGTGCTCATGTCATCTCTCCCTGAGTGGATTCAGACCTTTTCGACGGACAGGGCCACGGCGTTGCCGCCGCCGAGGCAGAGGGTCGCCAGCCCGGTGCTCGCCCCACGGTGCTCCATGGCGTTGAGCAGCGTGACGAGGATGCGCGTGCCGGACGCGCCGATGGGGTGCCCGAGAGCCACGGCGCCGCCGTTCACGTTGACGCGCTCCTCGTCCATGTCGAGGGCGCGCATGTCGGCGATGGCCTGCACGGCGAAAGCCTCGTTGACTTCGAAGAGGTCGTAGTCCCCGATGGACTTCCCTTCCTTCTTCATCACGCCGCGGACGGCCTCGATGGGGGCGAAGAAGAGATCCTGGGGCTCGGTGGCGCCGGACGCGTAGGCGGAAATGGTGGCGTCGATCTCGAGGCCGTGGGCCTGGGCGTACTCGAGGGAGGCCACCACCACGGAGGCCGCGCCGTCGTTGAGACCGGGAGCGTTCCCGGCCGTGACGACGTGAGTCTCGACGTCTTCGGGCGCGTCACGGACGAAGGCCGGACGAAGCTTGCCGAGGGCCTCCAAGGAGGTGTCGGCGCGGGGGCTCTCGTCGGCATCGACGACGGTGACACCACGGCGCGTCTTCACCTCCACGGGGACGATCTCGTCGCGGAACCTCCCCTCCTCCATGGCCGACACCGCCTTCTGGTGCGACCGGAGGGAGAAGGCGTCGGCATCTTCACGGCTCACCTCCGCCTTGGCAGCGGTGTACTCCGCGTGACCGCCCATGTGGCACGCGCCGAAGGAGCACCACAGACCGTCGTGGATGAGTCCGTCCTCCATGGTCTGGTTCCCGAACTTCACCCCACCACGCATGCCGCGCACGTAGTACGGGACCGACGACATCGACTCCATGCCACCCGCCACGACGAGGCGTGCGTCACCGGCCCGGATGGCCTGAGCAGCCAACATGACGGCCTTGAGCCCCGACCCGCAGACCTTGTTGACCGTGAGGGCCGGTACCGTGGCGGGGATTCCACCGTTCACCGCCGCCTGGCGTGCGGGGGCCTGGCCGGCTCCGGCCGTGACGACGTTGCCCATGATGACTTCGTCGACATCGGATACGTCGATGCCCGACCGATCGGTGGCGGCGCGAACCGCGATGGCACCGAGGTCAGGGGCGGAGAAGCCGCTGAGGCCTCCCAGGAAACGGCCGATGGGTGTGCGCGCGCCGCCCTTGAGGATGACGGCGGTGGTGGCGGGGTCACTCATGTATGAAAACACCTCGGTTCGGTACGATGATCAGCCGGTAAAGATAAGCAGAACCGAGGAGGATTTGGACCGATGGAGGGACGCGGGTCGTGGGTCACCCACCTCTGGCGCGCTACTCCTCGCGTAGCTGCGTCCGATGGGTGTCGGGATCCAGACGCCCCCACGGGACCCGCGGGTCGTGCTCGAAGACGAGGAGCCAATCCTCTTCGTACGCGCGGCGCCACAGACTGCGTTTCGACTCCAGCGTAACCAGCGGCTCGAGGTCGTATCCCATGATCCAGGGCAGCGGGAGGTGGGCGGATGTCGGGCACACGTCGGCGAGGTAGCACGCCGTGTCCCCGTCGCTTTGAACTAGAACCGACTGGTGGTACGGGGTGTGGCCCGGAGTGGGCAGCACGCGAACACCCTCGGTGATCTGCGCCTCGCCCTCGACCAGATCCCAGAGATCCGCCTCGGTGACCGGGTCGAAGTTCTCCAGGAGATAGCTGGCCCGGATGCGCTCGTTCTGGCTGTGTGCGAACTCGAGCTCTCCCCTCTGGACCACGTACCGGGCGTCGGGGAACGCCGGTCGAATCTCGCCGTTGTGATCCCGCCAGGTGTTGCCTCCGGCGTGATCGAAGTGGAGGTGGGTGCTTAGGACGATGTCGATGTCCGATGGATCGAAGCCGGCGTCTCGGATTCCGTCTTCCAGGCGCGTGGGCTCGCCCCGATTCGAGATCCCGTAGATGTCGCCGAACTTGTCGTCGTCCTTGTTGCCTGCACTGGTATCGATGAGGAGGAGGGCATTGGGGGCCTCAACCAGGAGACACGGGAGCGCGAGGGGAATCCGGTTTCGAGGGTCGGCCGGGATGCGACGCTCCCAGAGAGGCTTGGGCACGACGCCGAACATGGCGCCCCCGTCGAGCTGCTGAACACCGGCCTCGATCCCGTGGATGCGAATGGAGCCCACGGTGGTGGAGCGGCTGAGCGGGAGTCCCTCGTGCATGGTGGTCATCGCCTCCGTCGTCGCGGTTCGTGCCCCGGCAGGTCCAGCGAGTACTGGGCGGGATCGAACTCCTTTCGTTGGCGTCGCCGCTTCAGGTACCACTGGAGCGTGGCAAGGTCCTCGATGCCCCGCCCCGCCGCCTCGTCCAGAAGGCGAAGGAGGACCCGCGCCGTGGCCAGGGCATCGCCGTGGGCGCGGTGGCGCGCATGGATGGACACACCGAAGTGGCGACTCACGACGTCCAGGTTACGGCGCCGGAGCCGAGGGACCAAACGGCGGCACATCCGCACGGTGCAGACCCGGGGTACATCCGGGACCTCGACGCCGGCACGCACGAGCTCCGCCGAGACGAAGCCCCAGTCGAAGGTGGCGTTGTGGGCCACGAAGACTCGCCCGCGCAGGCGCTCGGCGATCTCGTCGGCGACGTGCTCGAAGTACGGAGCACCGTGGATCATGTCCGTGGTGATTCCCGTGAGCGCGGTGATCATGGGCGGTACCGCCCGACCCGGATGGACGAGGGTCTCGTACTCCTCGACGATCTGCCCGCCGTGCACCACGACGATGGAAACGTCGATGATGCGATGGCCCCTCCAGTGGGCGCCGCCGGTGGTCTCCACGTCCACGACGGCGAAAGGGACCGTATCGAGGCGGGCGCCCAGAGGGATCCGGTGTGGGTCCAGCGACCAAACGCCCTCGCCGTCCACCTGGAAGCGGGGATCGGTGCCCAGCAGGTGGAAGACGGCCGCCGACGCGGCACCGGGATGACCCGTCAGCCCCAGGACGTCGCGGGCGAGATCGAGGGTGTGCGCCGGCCCGTCCGCGAGCAGGTCAGCTGCCGTCCGGACGAGCGAGGCGTCGCTCAACCCGCGTCCTCGGCCTGCGAAATGGCGAAGGACAGCGCCTCCAACTCCATGACCAGGTTGACGTCCTGCACGGGAATCCGCGGGGGAACGTTGAGGCGAATGGGGGCGAAGTTGAGGATGCCCTTCACACCCACCTCCACAGCCCGCGCGGCGACATCGTGGGCCGCGTCGGCGGGGACCGCGAGGATCACGAGCTCGACGCCGAGCTCCTTCATCGCCTCCTCCAGCGTCGCGGCGTCCCGGATGGTCTGCGAGCCCCACTTCTTGCCGACCTTGGCGGGGTCTGCGTCGAAGATCGCGACGCAGTCGTATCCGCGGGACCGGAAGTCCGGATACTCGAACAGGGCACGACCGATGCGACCCGCACCCACCAGCGCCACCCTCCACGATCGGTCGATCCCGAGGATTCGGCGTAGCCTGGACCTCAGTTCGTCGACCCGATAGCCGAGGCCCCGCTTTCCGAAGGATCCGAAATGGGAAAGGTCCTTGCGGACCTGTGCGGCGGTCGTTTGCCCGCGCGCCGCGAGTTCCTCGCTGGAGACCGTGCCGCCCTCGTCCGTGAATCCTTCGAGAGATCGGAGGTAGTGGGAGAGTCTCCGAACCGTGCTCTGGGGGATCTTCCTCGTCACGAAGGCGCCGAAAAGTCAGGAATGGAGCGGCTCGACAGCCGAATGCGTCGGCTTGTGAAAATCGTCACAAATCTAGGAGCGGCGTACGCGTCGGGCAACGCGGCCGTGCTACCCGAGGAGGCTCCTCGCCATGGCGACGAAGCCCTCCGGGTCCACCCGCTCGGGCCGATCGGTCAACGTGACACCCGCCGCCTCGATGGCGCGCTCGAGGGCCGCCGGCCCGAAGCCCAGATCGGGATGATCCCTGAGGATCTTCTGGAGCTGCTTGCGCCGCCATTGAAACGCGGCCCGGACCAGGCGGCGCAGCCCCGCCTCCTCGTCTTCGTCGAGGCGCTCGGGACGAAAGGGGGTGATCCGGATGACCGCTGAGTCCACACCCGGCACCGGACGGAACGCACCCCGCCCCACCTTGAAGAGCCGCTCCACCGACGCCACCGACCGGACCCCCACCGAGAGGGAGCCGTAGGCCTTGGAGCCCACGGGCGCCACCACCCGCTGGGCGACCTCGTCCTGGACCATGAGCACGATGGAGGCGGGCCGAGGGCGTTCGAGGAGCCGGAAGATGATGGGCGTCGTGATGTTGTAGGGAATGTTGCCCACGACGCGCGCCGCGCCGGGCGCCTCGAGGAGGGACGCGAGGTCCACCTCGAGCACGTCCCCATGGATCACATCGACCCCGGCGTGCCCGGCGTACCGGTCCTTCAGCTGTCCGGCGAGGACATCGTCGAGTTCGACGAGCACGAGTCGCCGCACCTCGCCCGCCATGTGCCGCGTAAGGGCCCCCTTCCCCGGTCCGATCTCCAGGACCTCGTCGGCGGCTCCAGCGCCGACGGCGTCGACGATCTTGTGCTGGAGGTTGGCGTCGACGAGGAAGTTCTGGCCCAGGGACCGCTTGGCCCGATGCCGCAAGACGGTTCAGCCCCGAACGACGAGGGCGGTCCGATCGTCTGCCAGGGACGACCAGCTCGCATCCGACGACAGCTCGAAGAGCTCGTCGATGATCTCGGACGGGGACTGGAAGCGGTTGCGAACGGCGACCTCGAGGATCTGCGTCTCGCCGTTCTTGAGCCCGCGTGTCGCCAATGTGTCGGGGAGCCCGTCGGTGAAGAGCAGCAGCAGGTCGTCCCCGCTGGTCCACGCCACGGCGCTCTCGTCGTACGAGTCGGGGCCGGCGAAGCCCACCGGCGGGTCCGTGGCCGTGAGTCGCTCGGTGGTACCGTCGCTTCGCACTGCGAAGGCGTGGGGATGCCCGGCGTTGGCGTACGTGAGGATGCCGGCCACCGGGTCGATGACCCCGTAGAAGACGGTCAGGAACATCTCGGTGGACGCCAGCTCGTCGCTGAGGGCATCGTCGAGCTTCCTCAGTACGGCGGCAGGCGACTCGGCTTCCCGGGCGTAGATCCCGGCAGCGCTCATGGTGAGCGTCATGATTAGGGCGGACGGGAACCCGTGGAGGGAGACGTCACCCAGCATCACCCCCACCCGGCCCCCGGGTAGCTCGAAGAGCTGGTAGAAGTCGCCCCCCACCAACTCGGTGGGCTCGACCCGCCCGGCCGCATCGGCGCCCTCGAACTTCTCCGCATCCGGCAGGAGCTTCATCTGGAGATCGTGGGCCAGCTCCATCTCACGGGCCATCCGCTCCTTGGACAGGCTTTCCTGGACGAGGCGGTGGTTCTCGATGGCCGCGCCGATCTGCGAGGCGATGGCGGCCAGGAGCTTCTGGTTGGCCGCGCTGAACCGACCGCCGTCCTGTCGCCCGATGAGGTTGATGACCCCCACCGTCCGGGACCCGCCCACGGCCGGGGAGTAGCGGATGGGGACCGAGAGGAAGGAGTCGGCGGTCTCGCCGCCCTCGCGCTCGGCCGCCGGCACCTGGCGCGACGCGATGATGGACCTTCCTTCCCGGAAGACCATGGAGGTGATGGTGTCGGGGTCGTCGGGAGACAGGGCTTCGGAGCGTCCATCGTCTCCCACCTCGGCGGCGAGCTGGAGGACCCCGACCCTGGGCTCGTGAACCCACAGGGAGCCTCTCTTGGCACCCATGACGTCACGGACCTCGGCCAGGATGGTGGCGGCTCCGCTGTCCATGTCCAGCGTGGATCCGAGGGTCTCGCTGATGGAATACAGGAGGTTGATCTCCTCGAAGCGCTCGGACAGCTCGTAGGTGAAGAACTGGATCTCCCGGGTCGCCTCGAAGCCCTGACTGATGGCCGGCGTGAGCGCCTTGGATACTGCATCGGTCGGGGCCTTCTCCGCCGAAAGCACCTGGAGCAGGAGCTCCGGGCCCAGATGAGGGACGACCGTGGTGGTCACGGGGTCGCCCTGGGAGGGGTCGTGGTCCGCTCCCTCGGTCTGATAGAGCACTTCGTCGGCGGCGCCGGGCTCGGTGGCGGGAAGGGTGATCCGCACCACGGCGCCGAACGCGTCCTCGAACTCCTCGAGGGTGTCGATCACCGGTTCCGGCAGAGCCCCCAGGGCCAGCCGGTCCGGACTGCTCAAGCCTGGGCGCCGCCTTCGAGAGTAACGGCGGAATCGAGTCTCAGGACGAGGGTCACCTCGTTACCCTGCTCGTTGTACGACACTTCGTCGAGGAGCTCTCTCATGAGGAAGAGCCCACGGCCGCAGGGCCGGGCCAGATTCTCCGGCAGCGTGGGATCCGGCACCGTGTCCGGGTCGAAGCCCACGCCCTGATCGCGGATCTTCGCGCGAAGCGCTCCCTCGTGGACACCGACCTCAACCACGACGTTCTTCGACGGGTCACGTCCGTTGCCGTAGAGCATGGCGTTGGACAGCGCTTCGGTGAGGCCGACGCGGAAGTTCAGATTGAGTCGCCGGGCCTGTTCCACGCACGAGATGCAGTGCGACATGACGTAGTCGACCGCGCCTTCGATGGACTGGATGTCCGTGGGGATCTCCAGAACGAGATCCCGATCGAGCGGGTCGTTCAGGGGAATCACAGGGTCAAAACCCCTCGAGGGCCTGCTCTTTGTCGTCGGCGATCCGGAAGAGCGTGTCGAGTTTGGTCAACTCGAACAGCGTGCGCAGATCCTCGTTGAGGCTGGACAGCCGGAGCTCCCCTCCCTGCTCGCGGATCTTCTTGGAGAGACTCACCAGGACGCCGAGGCCTGACGAGTCGATGTACCCCGTCTCGGCAAAGTCGATGACGAACTTCCGATCACCGTCTTCCAACTGCTCGAGGACCTGTTGCTTGAGTTCCTGCCGGTTCCCGACGATGAGTTGACCTTCCACTTCGATGAGGGTCACGCCGTCGCTCTTCGATACCTCGAAACTCATGAACGCTCCTCGCGTTTGAGCTGGGGATGTCTCGCCTGGACAGAAGAAGAGAACGTCGACTCGGAATGCCTCCATCGACGCCTACAATAGTAAAAAGGAACCAAATGAACGGGCAATGATCGCCGGGGTGTCGGCGCCGTGGGCCCCTCAACCCGCCTGGAGGGCCGTGATGCACGAGACCGCCACGATGTCTTCGCTCGTCGCGCCTCGCGACAGGTCGTTGAGAGGGCGTGCCAGACCCTGCAGAACAGGACCCAGGGCGACCGCGCCGCCCAGGTACTGGACGAGCTTGTAGGCGATGTTGGCGGCCGTGAGGTCGGGGAAGACGAGGACGTTCGCCCCTCCTGCGACGGGAGATCCCGGCGCCTTCCTGGCGGCGCCGCCGGGGCCCAGCGCAGCGTCGGCCCCCAGCCCCCCCTCGGCGCCCACCCCCGGCACACGACCACGGAAGGCCTCCAAGGCCTCGCGAACCGGCGCCACGGCGGGCCCGTCGGCGGAGCCCTTGGTGGAGTACGACAGGAAGGCAACCCGGGGCTCGTCTCCCACGATCCGCTCCCTCGCGGTCACCGCCGCGCAGGCGATGTCGGCCAACTGCTCGGGAGATGGATGGGGAACGACACCGGCATCCGTGAAGGTCAGCACCCGCGCTCCAGCCGGGTGATCCGGCGCGAACACCATGTAGAACGACGAGCTGAGGGTGGAGACCCCGGGTGCCAGCCCCACACAGATGAGTCCGGACCGAACCACGGCCGCCGTGGTCCGGACGCACCCCGCCACCATTCCGTCGACGTCGCCCCGGGCGACCAGAGTGGCCGCCTGGAAGAGGGGATCCGCGGCCATGGATCGGAGGGTGTCCACGGGGTCGTTCTTGTCCGCCCGCCGCTCCTTCACGTGCTCCAGGCAACGCGCGACACCCTGTTCATCCGATGGCGACGCCACGCGAGCCCTGTCGGGATCCACTCCGTGGCCGCTCAGGCCGTCGCGGACGACCTCGGGATCGCCCAGGAGGACCGGCGTGAGCAGGTCGTGGCGGATGCACTCCGCCGCCGCCTCGAGGATTCTCGGGTCCTCACCCTCCGGGTAGACCACCGAGCGTGGGCGTTCCGCAGCGCGCGTCCTTAGGGCCGCGAGGAAGTCGCCGTCTACCGGGGGCATCGCGCCAGTTTGCGCCGCATCGCTTCGAGGACCACGGGAGAGACGAAGGCGGACACGTCACCCCCGAGGGAAGCGACTTCCCGCACCAGGGACGACGAGATGAACGAGTTCTGGGCGTCGGGCACGAGGAAGATCGTCTCGATCTCCGGCCAGAGCTCCTGGTTCATCTGCGCCATCTGCAACTCGTACTCGAAATCCGAGATGGCACGGAGCCCGCGCACGACGAGATGGGCGCCCTGCTCCCGGGCGAAGTCCACCAGAAGGCCCGAGAACGACACCGGCTGGATGCGCTCCTCGTCACCGAAGACCTCACGGATGAGTTCGACGCGTTCTTCCACCGCGAAGAGACCCTTCTTGGCGTGGGTGCTGGTATGGGCCACGGCTACGATGATCCGGTCCGCGACGCGTAGCCCCCGTCGCACGATGTCCTCGTGACCGACGGTGAGGGGGTCGAAGGAGCCGGGATAGAGGGCGACGACCGGGCGGGAGCGGCTCATGGGCTCCAGAGTGTGGTGAGTGCGGTGTCCCCGTAGCGACGGGTGCGAGCCCCCTCGGGGAGGGCGAGATCCTCGCGCACAGGATGCTCCAACCAGAGCTGGTTCGCAAACGGTCGCCGGACGTAGAGCTCGACGAGCCGGGCGGCCTCACCGGACGCGTACGGCGGATCGGCGAGGGCCACGTCGAACGTGTCGTCGGAGCGGGTCAGGAAGCGGAAGACGTCATCGACGACCACGTCGCATACGTCGTCGGCGCCCAGTCGCTCGATGTTGGCGCGAATGACGCCGGCGGGACCCCGTGCCTTCTCCACCAGGACCACCGACGACGCGCCGCGGCTCGCCGCCTCCAGCCCGAGGGCCCCCGAACCCGCGAAGAGATCGACGACCCGAGCATCCACCACGTCCGCCCCGAGGGCCGAAAACCACGACTCTCTCACGCGATCGGTGGTGGGCCGGACATGGCGTCCTTTGACGCTCTTGAGCCCGTGACCCTTCCACCGGCCGGCGATGATCCTCACGTGGCCGCGGGGCGGAGGTCCACGAGTTTCGCCTGCACGCTGACGCTGCCCCTCCACTCGTTCCGTTCGAGGCGAACGAGGGCGTCGTACCGCCCGCCCGACAGGGACTCGGGCGGGTGACGCTCCGCGAGACCGAACCCGATGCTCTCCAGTCGATGCGGTCCTTGTCGCATCGTGGCCTTCAGGTGCCCCTCGCCGACCACCCGGGCGTTCTCGACCTCGACGCCGACGGCGCGGAAGAGAGGACCCGGATTGCCCATTCCATGGGGCCCCAGGTACGAAAGCCAGTGGACGAGGCTCAGATCTGCGTCGCCCAGGTCCAGGTCGGCGTCAGGCGTGAGCATCGGGCGCAGGTCCTCGCCTTCGAGTCGGCTCCTCGCCACGTCGTTGAACGCGGCCCGGAAGGCCTCCACGCGGTCCGACGCCACGTCCATCCCGGCGGCCTGTCGATGGCCGCCGAAGCGGTTCAGGTGCTCGGAGCACTCGGCCAGCGCCTCGTAGAGATGAAAGCCCGGAATGGAGCGGGCACTCCCCCGCCCCTCGGTGCCGTCCAGGGCGATCATCACCACCGGGCGATGAATCCGCTCCACCACCCGCGAGGCGACGATGCCGATGACACCCGGGTGCCAGCCGACGCCGGAGAGGACGACGCCGAAGTCCACCTCGGGATCGAATCGGCCACCCAGATCTTCCAGTGCCTCGTCCAGCGTCCGACGATCCTCCTCTCGCCGCTCCGTGTTGAGGGTGTCGAGGCGGTGTGCCAGCGCCTCGGCCTCGGACTCGTCCTCGGTGAGGAGGAGACGAAGGGCGTCGGCGGACTCGCCCACACGCCCGGCGGCGTTGATGCGCGGCGCCACGCGGAATCCCACCTGTCCCGACGTGACGCCCGCCGGGTCCACGTCGGAGACGCGGAGGAGAGCCCGCAGGCCCGGCCAGCGGCTCGCCGCCATCCGGCGGAGACCGTAGTGGGTCAGCACCCGATTCTCGCCCACCAGGGGCACGAGGTCGGCGATGGTGGCGAGCGCCACGAAATCGAGGAGTTCCGGTAGATCGAGGGACGGTGCCTCGGAGGGACGGGCGCCGAGCTCACGGTCGACGAGCTCCGCGACGCGGTACGCCAGCCCGGCCCCGCACAGGTTCTTGTCGGGGTAGAGGCAGTCGGCGCGTTGGGGGTTCACCACCGCCACGGCGTCGGGCAGCCGGTCCCCCACGGTGTGGTGATCGGTGACGACCACATCGATGCCCGCCTCGCGTGCCCGGGAGATGGTCTCGTGGGCAACGGTGCCGCAGTCCACCGTGACGATGAGCGTGGCACCCGCGTCGCGTGCGGCGGACAGGCCCGCCGACGAGATGTCGTACCCGTCGCGAAGCCGGTGGGGCACGAACGGCACCACCCGAGCCCCGCGGCTCTCGAGGTAGCGGGTCAGAAGCGCGGCGGCGGCGATGCCGTCGACGTCGTAGTCGCCATGCACGAGGATCGTGTCTCCCCGGCGAACGGCTTCCGCGATCCGGCTCGCCGCGACGGGCCCGTCGGCAAGACGGGTGGCGTCGTGAAGGTGGTCGAGGCGCGGCCGCAAGAAACGCTTGGCCGCCTCCACGTCGTCGAGTCCGCGCGCGACCAGGAGGGTGCAGACCGAGGACGGAAGCCCGAGGGCTTCGGTGAGCCTCTCCACCCGGGCCGCGGAGGCTGGACGGGGAGGCGCCCAGCGGGGGGCCGGGGCCATGAGACGGGCCACCACCCGGCTCTGCCCCGTGGGGCTCACTCTTCCTCGTCGTCCCCGCTGTCGTCGGACGCGCCCACGGCGGCGGCGTCCTCATCGGAGCCCGCGTCCTCATCGGAGCCAGCGGCCTCGTCGGAGCCAGCGGCCTCGTCGGAAGCACTCTCGGCACCCGCGTTCCCGGCGGAGACGTCCGCGGAGGAACCGTCGTCATCGCCCCCGTTCTCGTCAGGCGCCGCGAGAATCACGCCGCATGCCTCGCAGCGGATGAGCGTGTTGCCGTGACGGATCTCGTTCTGGTGCTGGAGAGGCACGATGCCGAAGCAGTTCCCGCAGGCGCCGTCCTCCGTGAGCTCGGCGACGGCAGCGCGCTGGCCCTTGCCGCGGATGGCGTCGTAGATCCGTAGCTCCTCGGGATCGAGCTCGCCGGCGAACGCCTCCCGCTTCTTCTCGAGAAGGTCCAGGTCCTTCATGGCCTCCTCCCGCTCGGCGAGAAGGGCCTTCTTCTTGGGCTCCACGAGCTCGCTGGCCTCCATGAAGGCGGCCTCCAGCTCACTGACGCGCTCCTCACCCTTCCGGACCTGGTCGATGAGCGTCATGGCTTCCTGCTCGTCGTTCTGCAGGGCCCGCCGGACCATCTCCAGCTCCGCGCTCACCGCGGCTTCTTCGCGCAGGTTCCGCACGCCGCCCAGGCGCTCGTCGAGACGCTTGACCCGCTCCCGCTTCTCCTCGGTGCCCCGCTCCAGGCGGCGCTCCTCGGCCTTCATCTCCTTGAGTCGATTCCGGCTCGTCTCGAGCTCGCTCTCGAGGATGAGCGCGGGTTCCTCGACCTCCTCGAACTGAGGGTCGAAGTCGCGAATCCGCTGGCGCGCGGAGTGGATTCGCATGTCGAGTCGTTGAAGCTCTTTCAAGCCCGTGCGGGTCTGCTGCGTCATCGATTCTGTCGTTCGGGTCGTAGAGGTCAGGGGCGCCGACGTACCGCCGATGCCCAGTACCGTGGGTCCAACTCTCGAAGCTCCGCGGCCAACTTCGACTTCGTGGCCATGAGCTCGAGCTTCCGTTCGTCACTCGACGCCGCTTCGATCTGACTCTGCAGATCCTGAATGCGGCGGTCGAGTGCCGACACGCGAATCCGATTGACGGAATTCGTGAAGACGTCGAACCCGTGCGCGAGCTCTTCCGGATCGGCGAAGATGTCATCGAACCGGTGGCGTGCCACGGGGTCCATGGTCGCCGGCGGAGCGCGCAACTGCGGTGTTTCGAGGAGCGCCTCAAAGATGGCCCTGTAGTGCGGATCGTCAAAGTCCTCGGGAGAGATCAACTCCGCGGCGCGTTCGACCCACTCCTCGTTCCGGACCATGACCTTGAGGAGTTGGAGCTCCGCTCCACCGGGAGGAACCGCGGGCCGCAGTCCCGGCCCCGCGTAAAGCGGCGGAGGAGACGACCCCCGCGGTGAGGCGCCCGGCCCGAGGCGGGCCCGTCTCGCCTCTTCCTCGTCCTTCTTCGCCAGTTCGGCGTCGAGCATGGCACGGCGTACCCCCGTCCGGTCTGCCACACGATCGACATAGATGTCGCGGAGGATGGGGTCCTTGGCCGCACGCAGGGTGGGCAGGAGCCGATCGACGGCCGACCGGGTCCGTTCGATGGACGAGAAGTAGTCCCGCTCCTCCAGGATCTGGAGCTTGCGGTCGAGGACGTCCACCGCCTGTTCCATGAGTTCCTCCAGGGCCTCCCTGCCCTGGGACTGGACCAGGGTGTCCGGATCCTCGCCCGGGGGCAGCGTCACCACCGCCGGGTGCAGTCCTGCTTCGAGGAGTAGATCGCCGGCCTTGAAGGTGGCCTTGAGTCCCGCCGCGTCCGAGTCGAAGAGGAGGAGCACCTTCGTGGTGTATCGACTCAGGAGCTTCGCCTGGCCCGCGGTGACGGCGGTGCCGAGGAAGGCGACGACGTTCTCGATTCCGGACGCGGCCACCGACACCACGTCCATGTATCCCTCCACCACGACGGCCACCTCTTCCCGGCGAATGACGTTCTTCGCCCACGACAACCCGTAGAGGTTGTCGCTCTTGTGGTAGATGGGCGTCTCGGGCGAGTTGATGTACTTCGGCCCTTCACCATCGAGAATGCGACCGCCGAAGCCGATGACCTTCCCGGAGACGCTTTCGATGGGAAACATCACCCGGCCACGGTAGCCATCGTACGGCTCGGGCGTCTTCTCGGTCTTCTTCAGGAGCCCCAGCAACATCATGTGGTCTTCGTCGAAACCGTGCTTCTGGGCCGCCTCCCGCAGGGCTCGCCACTCGTCGGGGGCGTACCCGAGGCTGAAGCGTTCGGCCACGTCGGGACCGATGCCGCGCCCCTCGAGGTAGCCACGCGCGGCCCGGCCTCCATCGGAGAGGAGCTGGTCGCGGTACCACTGGCGTGCGAACGCGTTGATCTCGTAGAGGGGGCGATTCGGATCGTCCTCGGGTCGGGCCCTCTTCGTCTCGCGGACCTCGACCCCGGCCCGACCGGCCACGTGCTTCACGGCCTCGACGAAGTCCATCCCCTGGCGCTCCATGAGGAAGTCGAAGACGCTCCCTGACTTTCCGCAGCCGAAGCAGTTGTAGAAGCCCTTGTCAGGCACCACGTAGAAGCTCGGGGTGCGCTCGTCGTGGAAGGGGCAGCACGCCTTGAACTCCTTCCCGGCCTTCTTGAGCGGTACGAACTCTCCGATGATGTCCACGATGTCCGCACGGGCGCGGACTTCGTCGATGACGTCATCAGGAATCACGTGGACCGTCCCATCATGCGGTGAACGTGGCGACGGTGACGCCCGCCCCCCCCTCTCCCGGCGCCCCCATGCGGAAGCCCCGGACCCGACCGTCGTCCTGGAGCATCTCGGCTACCCGTCCGCGGAGTGCGCCGGTGCCTTTGCCGTGGATGATCCGCAGCTGGGAGAGCCCTTCGAGGACGGCCTGGTCCAGCGCCCGCGTCAACTCCAGCTCCATCTCGTCGACCCGCAGCCCCCGCAGATCGATCTCGAGGCGGGC
>CALJKZ010000636.1 GCA_937983085.1 uncultured Gemmatimonadales bacterium | reverse complement strand
CAGTAGTCGGAGGGAACGGCATGAAAGGGACCGTAAAATGGTTCAACGACTCGAAAGGGTACGGCTTCATCGAGCAACCCGATGGTGAAGACGTCTTCGTCCACTTTTCGGCCATCGAGGCGGAGGGGTTCCGAACCCTCGCCGAGGGCGAAGAGGTGGAGTTCGAGATTCGAGACTCCGACAAGGGACCGCAGGCGGCGAGTGTAGTTCGAGCCTAGCGCTCCCCAGATCGGAAGGTCCCGCCGGGCTCCGCGACTTGGGTCGCGGGGCCTTTTTTTTCATGCCGGTCCCCCTCGCGTCGCACGGGTGGAGGAGCTTTTCTATCTTCCGGGCTCGTCTCGGCCGCCGGGGAGGCCCCACCGCCACCTGGCTCACCTTCTCGCACCCGACCCTCAGGACCCGCTGCCCTTGCAGATCCCCCCGAAGACCAAGCCGCGCATCTTCCTCATTGATGCGTACGCTCTCATCTACCGGTCGTACTACGCCTTCATCAGCAGGCCTCTGACGAACTCGGCGGGGGAGAACACCTCGGCGCCCTTCGGCTTTACCCGCTTCCTCCTGGACATCCGCCGCGACTTCGAGCCGGACTACATCGCCATCGTCTTCGATTCCGGGGATTCGTTTCGCGACGAGATCTACCCGGAGTACAAGGAGACCCGCGAGAAGATGCCCGACGACCTCCGGGCGAGCCTGAAACACATCCGGACCATCGTCGAGGGCTTCAACGACCCGGTGGTGGAGCTCGAGGGGTACGAGGCCGACGACGTCATCGGCACGCTGGCCCTCCAGGCCCGCGATGCGGGGCTCGAGGCGGTCATCGTCTCTGGCGACAAGGACTTCTACCAGCTGGTCCAGCCGGGCATCCACCTCATGAATCCCGGGCGGGGTGGGGCCCAGGGTGTGGCCGCCGAATGGGTGACCGAGGACAACGCCGACGAGAAGTTCGGGATCCCGCCGCGACAGGTCGCCGACTACCTGGCACTGGTGGGTGACTCGTCGGACAACGTCCCGGGTGCACGGGGGATCGGACCGAAGACGGCGGTGAAACTGCTTGCCGAGCATCCCGACATCGAGACGCTCCTGGAGCACGTAGACGAGGTCTCGCCGACCCGTGCCCAGAACTCCCTGCGCGACAACGCCGACGAGGTGCGCCTCTCGAAGCGGTTGGTCACCATCATGACCGACCTCGATATCCAATTGGACCTGGATGCCTTGAAGGTCCGTGAGCCCGACGCCGAGGCGCTGCGCGACGTCTTTGTCGAGCTCGAGTTCCGCCGTCTGGCGGACGAGTTCGCCACTCAGGCCCAAGGGAGTGCACTGGGTACGGCGGCCGTGGACGAAGCCGAGGTGGAGGTCGACTACCGTGTGGTGGATGTGGTGGCGGACGTCGGGGGTGTGGTGGCGGCCGTCCGGGAGGCGGGGCAGGTAGCCCTTGCCGTGATGCCGTCCGCAGGAGACCCCCTGCGGGGGAGGCCGGTGGGGTTGGCGCTCTCTGTGGAACGTGGGTCCGCCTGGTACCTGCCCCTGGGCCACGAGCAGCCCTTCGAGCTGACTTTCGAAGGCGAGGAGGGGCGTGGGCCGGTGAAGAACCTACCGGACCTCGACGACCCGGCGATGGCCGACTTGAGGGCCGTTCTAGAGGATGCGTCCGTGGCCAAGGTCGGCCACGACCTGAAGCGATCGACGCTCGCCTTCTCGACCGTCGGCGTCGCTCTCGAGGGACTGTCCTTCGACGTGATGATCGCTAGCTACGTCCTCGATCCCGGCCGCAGGGACCACGAGATCAAGACACTCTCCATGGAGATCTTCGGGCACAAGCCCCTGGAGCGGTCGGACCTCGTCGGGAGCGGCAGGAGCAAGATCCCCGCGGGCGAGGTGTCGGTTGAGCGGGCCCGGGACTACCTGTGCGAGTTCGGGGATCTCACCTGGCAGCTCACCGGGCATCTGCGAGAGAAACTCGACGAGGTGTCCCTGATGCATCTCATGGACGAACTCGAGATGCCATTGGTCCCGATCCTCACGCGCATGGAGCTCGCCGGGATCGGTATCGACGAGGACTTCTTCGAGGGGATGCGCGTCAAACTCAAGGGCGAACTCGACCTCATCGAGGACGAGATCTACAAGCTGGCCGGTGGCGACTTCAACTTGAACTCGACTCAGCAACTCCGGCAGATCCTCTTCGAGAAGCTGGAGCTTCCCGTCCTCAAGAAGACGAAGACGGGGCCCTCCACCGATGCGTCGGTCCTGGAAGAGCTGGCGGCCATGGGACACGACGTACCCCGGCTCATGATGGAGTACCGCGAGTTGGAGAAGCTCCGCTCCACCTACGTATCTGCCCTACCGAAGCTGGTGAACCCCCGCACGAACCGGATCCACACCAGCTTCAACCAGACGGGGGCGGCTACTGGTCGGTTGTCTTCCAGCGACCCGAACCTCCAGAACATTCCCATCCGGACTGCTCTGGGCCGGGAGATTCGCAAGGGGTTCGTCGCCGCCGATGGCACGGTCCTGCTCGGCGTCGACTACTCTCAGATCGAGCTACGCGTCCTGGCCCACTTCTCAGGCGATCCGGCCTTCGTCACGGCCTTCACCAAGGGCATCGACGTTCACCGCCAGACGGCGTCGGTGATTTTCGACGTGCCTGTGGAAGACGTTTCGGCGGCCCAGCGCGGTCAGGCGAAGACGGTGAACTTCGCCACCCTCTACGGGCAGGGCCCTTTTTCGTTGGCGCGGCAACTCGGCATCAGCCGGGAAGAGGCGAAGGAGTTCATCGCCACGTACTTCGAGCGCTTCCAGGGAGTGCGCGACTTCCTCGACGCCCAGGTGGAGCAGGCCAAGGAGTCGGGGTACGTGGAGACCCTCATGGGCCGCCGCCGGTACGTGCCCGAGCTTCGCGCCCGGAACTGGAATGTGCGCCAGTTCGGCGAGCGCGTGGCTCAGAACACGCCCATCCAGGGCACCGCAGCCGACATGATCAAGAAGGCCATGATCGACGTCCAGGCCGGCCTCGACGCGTCGAACTATGCCGCCACCATGCTCCTCCAGGTCCACGACGAGCTCCTCTTCGAGGTGCCCGAGGGTGAAGTCGAAGGCGTCCGGGATCTGGTGGTGGGACGGATGGAGGGAGCGGTGGAGCTCAACGTCCCCGTGGTGGCGGAGTGGGGCGTGGGCAAGAGCTGGTACGACGCGAAGGACTAGGAGCCGTCCGCCACCGTCTCAGCCATCGAGAGGATCTGATCGCGGGTCAACTCCATCGAATGGACTTCCTTTGCGTGCTTGCTCACGGCGGCGACGAGGGCGTCGTCGTTGGTCTCTTCGATTGTGGCGCCGCAGTCGCAGTCCACTTTCTTGTTCGCCATCGCTGAGTCTCCTCGTTTCGGGTCTTGTCGTGTAGCGGACGGGCGAAGAGTATCACGCCACCATTGGCACCCGCTTGGCACGCGATTGCCTACCGATTGGAGGACATCCGTGGCGCGAATCCACCTATCTGGTCATATGGCTCTCGAGGTCGAGGGCGGCGTCGCTCGTTCGAGGGAATTTCCTGGCAGGCAGGGTCGAGAGGCGTTCGCCTATCTCACCATCAACCGGCGGGATCTCGTCACCCGCGCCGCCCTCGCCGACGCCCTCTGGGGGGACCGGCTCCCTGACTCCTGGGGAGCAAGCCTCAGCGCCATCGTCAGCAAGATCCGAGCGGTTCTGGGACGGTATGGGCTGGACGGGAACGAGACGCTGGTGACCGACGATCACTGCTACTCGTTGCGTCTGCCCCCTGGGACCTGGGTGGACCATGAAGTCGCCTTCGATGCGATTCATCAGGCGGAGACAGCCTTGAGCGCCTCTGAGCCGGGTCGGGCATACGGGCCCTCCGCCGTGGCGCATCACATCGCGCGTCGGCCCTTCCTTCCGGGGGCGGAGGCGCCCTGGATCGATCACCGGCGGGAAGCCTTGGCCAACCTCCTGATTCGGGCGCTGGAGTGCCGGGCCACGGTCTATTTGTGGAACCAGGAGCACACCCTGGCCGTCGAGGCGGCTCGCGAGATCATCGCTCGGCGACCCTTCAGAGAGAACGGCTATCGACTGCTCATGCGAGCCCAAGTGGCGGCGGGCAATTCCGCTGAGGCGCTCCGGACGTACGAAGAGTGCCGGTCGTT
>CALJKZ010000635.1 GCA_937983085.1 uncultured Gemmatimonadales bacterium | reverse complement strand
GAACTCGTATCAGCTCTCCGAGATCGACCGCATCGAGTACATGAGCGCCAGCGACGCCACGACACGCTTCGGGACCGGCTACGCAGGCGGAGCGATCGTGCTCTACACCAAGTAGCGCAGGCTCGGCGCTCCGCGCGGAGTCACCGCTTGCCTGAGTTCGCGGGGGCCTTGAAGTGTCGCGTCGCCTACGGCGAGGGGCGATCGTCCGAATAGGGGTGGCCGGAGGTCCCGGCCGCCCCATCGGCCTTACGACCGTCCCGGGCTCCGTCGATGCGTCCATCCGGGACGTAGTTGACGGTCCACCCAGATCCGTTGACGGTCCGTGCGAGGTCAGCTGAATCGATCCGCCCGGCTAGCCGACCAGTCCGCGTGCAAAGCCCTCGAGGATGTCGGCACAGGACTGGAGTTCGTTCACGTCCAGCCACTCGTCGGCCGTGTGCGCCTGTTCGATGCTCCCCGGGCCGAAGCACACCGCCGGGACACCGGCCTCGTTGAGGAACGCGGCATCCACCCACGCGGTCATCCCTTCGACCCGGGACTCCACCCCGTCCGCCGACGCGGCATCGAGAAGCCCCCGTACGAGAGGGGAGTCGGTGCCCACCTCGGTGCCCGGTCGGTCCAGCGTCATCTCGAGAGTGGCCTCCACGGATGGGTACCGCGCCGAGACCTGGTCCAGCACGCGCTGGAAATCGGCGACGACGTCGGACGTCTCCTCGCCAGGCATCGTCCTGCGCTCGAGGGTCAGCTCGCACGCGTCCGGATACACCGACTCCGCCGTCCCCCCACGGATCGTGCCGGCGTGGAAGGAACCGTACCCGAGAAGAGGATGAGCGGGCCGCCCCTCGAGCTCGTCGGCGTACTGGTCCAGCGCCGCCAGGTAGAGTCCCGCGTGTCGCACCGCATCGACGCCGATGTCGGGGCGCGATCCGTGCGCGGCACGTCCCCGGAAGAGGGCCCGTAGCCAGACAAAGCCCTTGTGGGCCGGCATGACCCGGAGACTCGTCGGCTCGCAGACCACGGCCATGTCGGCCAGTTCGTCGGGGCGCCGACCTTCGACCAGGGCAGCCATCCCGACACTGGCGTGCTCCTCATCGGCCGTGAGGGCCACGACCAGGGACGGCCGGGGCCCAGCCGACGCGAGTCGAGCCGAGGCCGACATGAGGGCCGCCACGCCTCCCTTCATGTCGCACGAGCCCCTGCCGACGAGGCGCCCGTTCCGCACGTCGGCGGCGAAGGGATCAACGGTCATCCCCTCCACGCCGACGGTGTCCAGGTGCCCGTTGAAAAGGAGGGTCGGCCCTTCTCCGGCCAACCGGCCGACGACGTTCCACCGCCCCGAAGCCACCTCGTGGGTGTCCGTGTCGAACCCCCATCCGCGGAGGAGATCTGCGGTCACCTCGGCAATCTCTCCTTCGCCTGAACCCCCCGGGGCGAGCGTCGGATTCACAGAGGGAATGGAGACGAGGAGGCGAGCCAGCGCGAGGGGATCGCCACTTCGGGCTGTCTCAACATTGGTCATCGGTTCGTTGTCCTGTTGGTGAGCATCGATACGAAGCGAGAGACCTTCTTCCGGTGGCGCGTTCTTTACCGAACGTTCGCAAATGAACTGGGATTCGGACGCAGCTCGATTGTATCAATGAAGTATGCCGTCGACGAGTCGGTTGACGGCACGCGCATCCCCCACCGGAGTGATCTCGTCATGAAGAGCTTCACACTGGGCCTGCTCGGCGCCGCCGCGTTGGCCACGACGATCCTCCTGGTGCGCCAATCGAAGGAAGCGACGCAGAGCGAGCCCCGGGTCATCCCCGCCGGCGAGACTCAGCCGAGCACGATCTCGCTGGAGCGCATCAGAGAGCTGGGCCTATGACCCCTGGACTCGTCTGAAGGCAGTGAGCCGGCCATCGGCCGGTTGGTAGAAAAGAAAGCGGCGGGGGACCCATCCGAGGTCCTCCGCCGCTTCCTCTTGAAGGTCGGGACCCCAAAGACGGGGCCCGGACAGGACTACTCGAAGTGATCCCGGTTCTTCTCGACGTAGCTCGTCCACTCGCTCGGTACGTCGGTGTCCGGGAAGATTGCCTGCACCGGACATTCGGGCTCACACGCCCCACAATCGATGCACTCGTCGGGGTGGATATAGAACTGATCGTCGCCCTCGTAGATGCAGTCGACCGGGCATACCTCGACGCAGCTGACGTCATTGGTGTCGTTGGAGGGCTCAGTGATGATGTAAGTCATAGATCTGTCGTGTAGCTCGGTGAGTCGGCCGGCGCCCAAGAAGCTGTACAGTCGACCGGAGCGAGGCAATGGGGTTGGGCCCTCTGTACGAAATCCCCGGACACGTCGTATGGTAGGCTGAACGACCGAGTCTGACGCCTTCACGGCCCGCAGGATTCCGATGTATTCAGCGCCCACATCCCGACGCTTCCTCCTCATCCTGGTCGCGGCGATGGCGAGCCCGGTTGCAGGGCAGACCGGGACGGTGACGGGGACGGTCATGGACTCGATCGACGGCGGCCCCATGCCCCGAGCCATGGTCTACCTCTGGGACACGCCCCATCGCGTGCTCACCGACGAGGAAGGCCGCTTTCGGATGGAAGGCGTCGAGGCCGGCGAGTACAGCGTCCTCTTCTTCCACGACAAGTTGGGCACGCTGGGCGTCTCCCCGGGGGCCCGCACCCTGAGCCTGGCTCCCGGCGAGGTGGCGGAGCTGGAGTTGGCGACGCCTTCCATGGCCACCGTGGTGAGCACCCAGTGCTTGATCGAGGACAGACCAGAGTCCTCGGGCGCCCTGGCTGGTCAGGTCCTCGACGGGCCTTCAGGCCTGCCACTGGGTGGTGCCCACGTCACCCTCTCGTGGCATGAGGACCGCTCCGCGACGCCCCGCACCATCGCCGTACAGACCGGACCCTTCGGGTGGTACAAGAGTTGCGCCGTCCCCGCCGGGCTACCCGTCCTCGTCGGCGGCACCTTCTTCGGGCGCGAGGCCGTGAGACGGGAGGTCACCGTGGAGCGAGGCGGGTTCACGGAGGCGGCCATCTCCCTGTACGACCACGAGACCAGCACCATCCAGGGCCACCTCGTCGACAACGACTCCGAACAGGGGGTCGAGGGCGCCGAGACGTGGCTGCGCGGCACCTCGTTCCGGACACTCAGCGACGGATCCGGTCGCTTCCGCTTCGAGAATGTGCCGGCGGGGACCTACATGCTGATGACCGATCACCTGGCCTACGGCACGAAGATGGATACGCTGGTGATACCGGCCGC
>CALJKZ010000634.1 GCA_937983085.1 uncultured Gemmatimonadales bacterium | reverse complement strand
CTGTGGCATCGTCGCTGGTGTGGTACGCTTGGGCGACGGCATGGATGGCGGACTGGCGAACCATGGGAGACGGATCGTCCAGGAGCGCCTCGATGTCGGGCAGTAGGTCCGGATTCTCGAGGCGCCCCAGGGCGCGCACGGCCGCATGCCGGATGAAGGCGAGGTCGTGGGCCGTGCCGTCGACGATGGTCCGCAGTTCCGGGCCGTCGGTGGGGCGGGCGTCTTCCGCGGCGACGATGCGCAGGTAGTCGACGTCAGTGCGATCGGCCCGTCCCGGATCCGGGACGCACGACCCCGTGAACGTCGCGGTCGCGAGCAGGGCCAGAAGGGAAGGGGTGCGACGGAAGGCGTTGGCTGTCATGGATCCCGGCACCCTCGGGGTCAGATGGTCTCCAACTGGTGGAAGACCTCCGTACCGTTCTTGAACCAGTGCTCGCGGAAGGGTTGGGGCGACACCTCGTGGGACAGAAGCTCGGAGGTGATCTGGTGGGGGAAGAGCGTCAATCGCCCGGCTTCCTCTTCGTGCACCGTGTAGTCCCCGCTGATCTGCAAGGTGGTCCGCAGACGCTGCTCGCCGTTCATCATGAAGCCCTGAAGGAGGTGGGTGGTGGTTTCCCACGCTCCTGGCGTCACATTGAGGTCGAGGATGGGATCGCCCGCTCCGAAGACCCGGATCCGGAGTCGGTCCGAGGTCTCGATGAACTGGGCGTCGATGGACTGCTCGTGGTACGGAAAGTGGAAGCGCTCGGCCTTGATCCGCCGAGCCTCCGCAGAGCTGGTGGCCGCCAGGAAGGGGAAGAAGCCGGCCTTGGCGTGCTTGCCCCACTGGGCGACCATCGGCGGCACCACCACCGAGAACATGAGCTCGGTGTAGGGCCCCACCACACTGTCGTCGAAGAGAAACGCCGTGACGGACAGGACGCTGCGCTGGTGGGTGACCTCGATAGGCTCCAGATGCGCGGGCAGGAGTGCCCTCGCATCGGAGGTCGCCATGTCGAAGAAGGCGCTGACCCCCGTCTGGAACCGGTAGCTGCTTACGATGGACATACGGCCTACGGACAGATGTCGTAGCGGCGCAGGACCGACACGATCTTCTCGGCCCCTTCCTTCAACTCTTCCTTCGAGTGGGCGGCCGAGATGGACATCCGGAACCGGGACTTGTGCTTCCCAACCGCCGGGTACTTCACTGGGTTGATGAAGACCCCTTCGCGGAAGATCTCCTCGCCCATGGAGAAGATGCGCGCATCGTCGCGGACCATGATGGGGATGACCTGGGAACTCGAGTCGCCCATCGGGACCTGGGCCTCTTCGAGAAGCGCCTGCATGTACGCCACGTTCTCCCACAGCTGCTGTCCCAACTCGGGCTCGTTTACGGCAAGCTCCAAGGCCTTCCTCAGCCCCGCCACGACCACCGGTGAGAGGGCGCACGAGAAGAAACGTGAGCGCGAGAAGCCGCGAAGGTAATTGATGAGCTCCTCCGACCCGGCGATGTAGCCGCCCTGCCCGCCGAGGCTCTTGGAGAAGGTACCGAGGTGGATGTCGACCTCGTCGTCGAGACCCTGGTCCTCGGCCACGCCCTTTCCGGTCTCGCCGAAGACGAAGGCCGAGTGGGCCTCGTCGATCATGAGGCGTGCCCCGTGCTTGCGGCAGACTTCGATGATCTCGGCGAGAGGCGGGACGTCTCCGTCCATGGAGTAGACGCCTTCGACGATGACCAGCTTCTTGCCGTTGAAGCCGTCGAGCTTCTTGTCCAGGTCGTCGGGCCGGTTGTGCCGGAAGAACTTCGACTTGGCCTTCGACAGAATCATCCCGTCCACGATGCTCGCGTGGGCGTACTGGTCGGCCACGATGAGGTCGCCGGAGCGCATGAGTCCCGCGATGGTCCCCACGTTGGCGCTGTAGCCCGTCGGGAAGATCATCGCCGCTTCCTTGCCCTTGAAGTCGGCGATCTCCTGGGCGAACTCGCGGTGGAGGGCCGTCGTCCCGCTGAGGATGGGCGATCCGGACGAACCGCCGCCGTACGTGTCGGCCGCCTCCTTGATGGCCTCCTTCACCTCCGGGCGGTAGGACAGCCCCAGATAGTTGTAGGAAGCGAAGTTGACGAGGCCTTTCCGGATCTCGCCTGTCTTGGTGTCCTCCACGTCCACCCGCGTACCGGGGGCGGTATGGATGGGAAGCTCGTAGAGATAGTAGCCCGCCGGCTTGACCTGCTTCCACCAGTCGTCGAAGGGCTCGAGGAGCGCGAAGGCGTCTTCGCCCGCCCCGAAGTAGAAGTTGGTGTAGTCGTACTCCATGGCCCCGGGTTCGGGGGTGGAGATGGCCTGATCGTCGACGTCGACACGCGGGGATGGAGCGCGGGTCTCCACGTCGACGGCGGTGCTTTCCTTCGAGGCGTCGGACATGTCTGTTACCGGTTCGTTTCGGTTCGGCTTCCGCAAGCCCGTAATCTCCCGAAGGAAGCCCATCAATTCAAGGATGACCACCTGAATGACACGCCTCGTGGAGCGTCTGCGGGCCTGGTCTCGGCCCCCGCAGTGGATCCGTATGCTCGCAGTCGACGCGCATACCGAGGGTGAGCCCCTCCGTGTGGTCGTTTCCGGCTTCCCGGTCCTGGACGGCGACACCGTGCTCCAACGCAGACAGGACGCGCGACGGCGCCATGACGGCCTTCGGCGGGCCCTCATGTGGGAGCCCCGGGGGCACGCCGACATGTACGGCTGCCTGGTGGGGCCTCCCGTGACCCGTCGCGCCGACATCTCGGTGCTGTTCACCCACAACGACGGGTTCAGCACCATGTGTGGCCACGGGATCATCGGCGTGGTGACCGTGCTGCTGGAGACGGGGATGCTTCGGCCCGAGGAGACCGTGGCGTTCGCGAGGGGTGAGCCGAGAGCCCCGAAGACCGGCCCCGACACGGAATCCCCCGACCATGGCGCCTCTGAAAGCGTCGTCGTCGGGATCGACACCCCGGCTGGGTTCGTGGAGGCACCGGCCGTAGTGGAGGGATCTGGCGTGGGCGCAGTCTCCTTCCTGAACGTGCCGTCGTTCGTGGCGCGAAGGGGCGTCAGCGTGGATGTGCCCGGCGCGGGGGCCGTGGCGTACGATCTCGCTTTCGGAGGTGCGTTCTATGCCTACGTGGCCGCCCAGGAGCATGGATTCCGGCTGACGCCCTCCGAGGCGCCGGATCTCGCCCGGCTGGGGCGCGCCATCAAGGAGGCGGTACAGACCGCCGCGCCGCCACACCATCCGGACGACGCCGACCTGGGCTTCGTCTACGGGACGATCTTCGTGGGCGAGGCCCACGACCCCACCCACCACAGCCGCAACGTCTGTGTCTTTGCCGACGGTGAGGTGGATCGGTGCCCGACCGGAACGGGTGTGAGCGGCAGGCTGGCGCTGCACCACGACGCCGGGGAGATCGCGACCGGGGAAGACATCGTCATCGAGAGCATCCTCGGTACGTGCTTTTCGGGTCGCGTCGAAGAGTCGGTCCGCCTCGGTGACATGGACGCCGTGCGACCGAGGGTCGAAGGGAGGGCATGGATCACGGGGGTGAACGAACTCCTCGTCGATCCGTCCGATCCCCTCGCCGAGGGGTTTCTCCTCCGCTGAAGGAACGTTCGCGTGGAACCTTTGGGGACGACGCGGGAACTATGTGCGTTACGAATATATTCGTGATGTACGTAGTCACCCCACGCGAGCCAGACCCCATGACCCGAACCGACGTCTTCGACCCGGCCGAGCACGTGCCGCTGACCCCCATCGCATTCGAGATCCTCCTCAGCCTCATGGACGACGATCTCCACGGGTACGCCATCATGCAGACGGTCGAGGAGCGCTCGGGCGGAACGTCGAGCCTGCATGCCGGGACGCTGTACCGTGCTCTCTCGCGCCTGGTGGATGGCGGTCTCATCGAGGAGCTGGACGAGGCTCCCGAGGCCGAAGCCGACGGACGTCGCCGGTACTACCGAATCACCGCGGCGGGCCGCGCCGTGGCCGGAGCCGAGGCCCGCCGCCTGGAGACGCAGCTCGGGGCGGCGAGGGCCCACGGACTCCTGGGACCCGCGTAATGGGCTCGAACGGAACGCGAGTCGCCAGAGGAACCCGGAGGCCGGATGGGTGAGCGTCTCTACGGCGCGATCCTACGGCTGTATCCGCGGCGGTTCCGGGAGCGGCACGGTGACGACATGCGTCGCCTGCACCGGGAGAAGGCGACAGCTGCCCGGAGTCGTGGATGGCTCGCGGTGGCGGTCCACTGGTGGCAGGCGTACGTGGACGCGCTCCGCAACGCACTCGCGGCGCACATGGACGAATGGAAGGGCCGGCACGGTGCCGGCGCCCCCGGCGAGGCCGGGTGGGATGAACAGAGGAGGGGAGGCGGAATGGACTCGTTGATCAGGGATGTTCGCTATGCGGCCCGCGCGCTCAGAAAGAGCCCGGGGTTCACCATCGTGGCCACGCTCACCATCGCTCTCGGGATCGGGGCGAACACGGCCATCTTCAGTGTCGTACGAACGGTGCTGCTCCAACCGCTTCCGTACGATGAACCCGAGGAGCTGGTCCTCCTGTGGGGCGAACTGCAGAACCGCGGCATCACCCATTTCCCCATGTCTCCGCCCGACTTCCGGGACTACCGGGAGCAGACGGAGGCGTTGGAGGACTTGGGGGCCGTCTTCACGTTCTCGTCTTCCCTCACCGGCGACGGCGAACCCGTCCAGATCGATGTCGGTGCGGTGACGCCCAACTTCCTCTCCGTCCTAGGCTTGGAGCCGATGCTCGGGCGTGGCTTCATCGAGGAGGACGGGATGCCCGATCCCAGCGGAGCCCAGCCCGGACAACCGGGTGCACTCCCGGGGATCGTCATCCTGAGCCATTCCCTCTGGCAGCAGCGGTACGGCGGCGACGCCGATGTGGTGGGCCGCACCGTGGACATCGGCGGGGCGCCGTCGGAGATCGTCGGCGTCATGCCCCCGGATTTCGAGCTCCTCATGCCCGCGACGGCGGCTCTGGTGACGGCGCCCGATCTTTGGGTGTCCCTGCGCCTGGACTACGCCAACGCTCCGAGGAACAACGTCTTCCTCATTCCGGTGGGTCGTTTACGCGAGGGCGCCACACGGGAGCAGGCCCAGGCCCAGGTGGAGCGCATCGCCGCTTCCCTCAGCGCCGAGAACCAGGTTCGGGCGACGGCGGGGTACGCCGTGCGGGTGGACGAACTCGCCACCGAGGTGACCGCCCACGTCCGCCCGGTGCTCATGGCGCTCTTCGGGGCGGTGGTCTTCGTGCTCCTCATCGCCTGCGCCAACGTCGCCAACCTCCTCCTCGTGCGCGCCTCAGGACGCGATCGTGAGCTGGCCGTCCGGGCTGCCCTGGGTGGGAGCCGGGGCCGGCTCATCCGTCAGATGCTCATCGAGAGCGGCCTGCTGGCCTTCGCCGGTGCGGCGGTTGGACTGCTGCTGGCGGCGGGAGGCATCTCCCTCCTGTTGGCGCTTCGACCCGCCGAGCTTCCGCGCATCGACAGCGTCGGCATCGACTCCACGGTGCTGCTTTTCACGGTCCTCTCGGCGTGCGGCGCCGCGTTCCTCTTCGGCATCCTGCCCGCGTTGCAGAGCTCGCGCGTCGACCTTTCCGACGCCCTGAAGGAGCGGGGCGCCGCAGGAGCCGGGACGGCCCGGCGCCTCGTCCGGAACGGCGTGGTCGTCGTCGAGGTGGCCATGTCCCTCGTCCTGCTCATCGGGGCGGGCCTCATGGCGAGGAGCTTCGTCGAGCTGTCGCGGGTTTCCCCGGGCTATGAGCCCGACGGACTCTTGACGTTCACCGCGGCCCCGCCGCCGGCCCGGTATCCAGAAGCCCAGGACCGCGTGCGCTTCAACGTCGAGTTGCAGCGACGCCTCGAGGGGCTGCCCGGCGTGCAGCGAGCCGCGAGCGCGTTCCCCATGCCCCTCAGCGGCACGCCCTTCAACGGACGATACGGGCCGGAAGAGGCCCTTACCGACCCGGAGGCCTTCGGCCAGGCGGCGTATCGCGTCGTGTTGCCAGGCTACTTCGAGACCCTGGGAACGCGTGTCCTCGCAGGACGCACCTTCTCCGAGGCGGATAACCAGGACTCGGCGGCCGTGGTGGTGGTGGACGAGAAGCTCGCCGCCGAGCTATGGCCGGAGACGTCGGCCATCGGCCAGCGTTTCCTGATCCGGGCCATCACGCCCGAGCCCCAGTGGGTCGAAGTGATCGGCGTGGTGGAGCATCAGCGCGCCGACGACCTGGCGGCGGAGGGCCTCGAGACGGTGTACTTCACCGACAAGTACGTCGGGTCTTTCGCAGGCTCGTGGGCGGTCCGCGTGGAGCGTGATCCGCTGGCGCTTTCGTCCGCCATCCGGACGGAAGTGGCCGAGATGGATCCCGACATTCCCGTGGCGGACCTCCGTCTCATGGAGAGCGACGTCGCCGAGGCCATGGCGCCGACCAGGTTCGCACTCACCCTCATCGGGATCTTCGGGCTCATCGCCTTGGTCCTCGCGTCAGTCGGGCTGTACGGGGTCCTGTCCTTCGTGGTCCGGCAGCGCACGGCGGAGATCGGGGTCCGCATGGCGTTCGGGGCCGGAGCCGACACCATTCTCAAACTGGTGGTTCGTCAGGGCCTGACCCTGGCCGGTGCCGGGGTGGCTGTGGGGCTCGTGGCGGCCTTCGCGGTCACGGGTGTCATGGAGAGCCTCCTCGTGGGCGTCTCCCCCACCGACCCCATGACGTTCGGTGCCATCAGCGGGCTTTTCGTCAGCGTGGCGGTGCTGGCCTGCGTGGTCCCGGCGCGCCGGGCAACTCGGGTCGATCCGGTCACGGCGTTGAGAGAGGAGTAAGGGGGAACTGGCGACGGCGGGCCGTGGGTTGTTCCTTCAGGAACTCCCATCCCTAGCCGTCGAGACCATGGCCACGACCCGCGTCGAATCCGTCGTAAAAGAAGCCTATGCCACCGGTGCGACCCGTCGCGTCGATGCCCTTTGCTGCCCCGTCGACTACGACGCGAGCTACTTGGAGGTCATTCCCGACGAGGTGGTGGAGCGGGACTACGGCTGCGGGGATCCGAGCCGGTACGTCCGGGAGGGGGAGACCGTTCTCGACCTCGGAAGCGGGACGGGGAAGATCTGCTTCATCGCGTCCCAGGTGGTGGGCCCGAAGGGTCGCGTCATCGGCGTCGACATGACCCCGGAGATGCTCGAGGTCGCCCGGCGCAACGCGCCTGTGGTTGCCGAGCGCATCGGGTACGACAACGTCGAGTTCAAGAGGGGGCGCATCCAGGACCTGGCTCTGGATCTGGACGCGCTGGATGCCGCCCTCGCCCGGGAGCCGATCCATGACGCGGAAGGCTTCTTCGCTGCCGCCGATCTGGCGAACGACCTCCGGGTCCGTCAGCCGATGATCGCCACCGACTCGGTGGACGTGGTGGTGTCGAACTGCGTGCTGAACCTGGTAGAGGGCTCGCAGAAGCCGACGCTCTTTCAGGAGATCCATCGCGTGCTCCGTCGGGGAGGTCGAGCCGTGATCTCCGACATCGTGAGCGACGAGCCCGTGCCCCTCCACCTGCAGCAGGATCCCGAACTCTGGAGCGGCTGCGTCTCGGGAGCGCTCACCGAGGAGGATTTCCTCCAGGCCTTCGTCGACGCCGGTTTCTACGGGGTGCAGCTCCTGGTTCGGCAGCAGGAACCTTGGCAGACGGTGGAGGGCATCGAGTTCCGCTCCGTCACGGTGGAGGCCTTCAAGGGCAAGGACGGACCGTGCTACGAGCGGAATCAGGCGGTGATCTACAAGGGGCCGTTCAGCGAGGTCGTCGACGACGACGGACATCGCCTCGTCCGGGGGCGCCGGGCGGCGGTCTGCGACAAGACCTTCGGGATCTACCGGCGGCAGCCCTACGCCGACCACTTCGAGTTCGTCGAACCCCTGGACCCGATCCCCCTCGACGACGCCCAGCCCTTCGACTGCACCCGGACAGCGCCCCGGCATCCGCGAGAGACGAAGGGCCTCGACTACGACGCGACGGTGGAGGCCGCGGGTGAGGTTTGTGGGCCGGAGGGCTGCTGCTGAGGACGCGGAGGCGGGGCGGGGCGGCGGTCGGGTGATCCCGTGAGGGCTACGAACTGCTCCTTCGACGCAGAGCGGTAGGCCCTCCTTCCAAGGGCAGAACACCCGACCGGTCCGGGACCCGAGGGTCGCCGGACCGGCCGGTACTGCACCTCCCGGCGGTGCCGGAAGGGTGGGGGGCGTGCCTCGGGGTCAGCCGATGATCCACCCGAGGAGCGTGGTGATGCGCGGTCCGCCTTCGGCGAAGGCCACCGCCAGGTTGGCGGGCACGTAGAGCTCACCGAAGGGAAGCGTCGCGCCCATGGCCACCACCATGGACGTGGTCGCGTCGTCCAGCGCTTCCTTGCGGACGCTCACGTTGGGGCCCACTCCGAACTCGAGCCCGTTGGGCAGCCGGTATCCGGCCAGCCAGCTGAGCGAGAGGTTCATTTCGTCCTGCTCGACGCCACCGACGAGCACGACCCACTCCATGAGGGCCTGGTTTCAACTGGGGGTGGAGACGATCTGGGTCTGGAACTGCCAACCGAGCTGAGTCAAAGAAGGCGACTTGCCGACGGCCAGGACGAGGGGGGCCACGTCGCCGGTGAAGGCGGTGAAGCCGAAACGCGGCCCCGAGAGGTGCTGGCGGGGTAGCGTCCGCGCCTGCATGGAGTCGGGGATGGCCGGTGTCGTTTGCTGGGCGGCGACGGGGGCGGCGGCGACGAAGAGCGTCAGAGCGGCCGCGAGGGTGAAGATGCGGGTGAGGCGAGTCATGGTCCTTCTCCTGGCACGGGTCGTCGTGATGACGGGAGAAGGATGCCCGGCGCGCCCGAGGCGCTCTGTACGTCGAGCTGCCCAGGCGCAGGACCGGCGTGACGTAGACGGACGTCGGGTCTACGTAGAAGTCGCTCCGCTCAGCCCTCCCCGGGACCGAGGGCCGTCCGCGCGGACGCCGGGTCCAGGGCCGCCTCCGACGCGCGGGCCGACTCGATGGCGGCTTCGGTCTCGGCGACGACGCGCTCGAAGAGTCGGTTGATGGCCCGCCGCCGGCTGCCCACGAACGTCCGATAGATGGCCCGCGACGCGACGTACCCGAGGGCGAGTCCGCCAATGGGCGCCACGGTGGCGAAGAGGGCCGAGCCGAGGACCTCCAGGCCGATGGGCAGACCGAAACCGAACCCCAGGCCCAGTCCTCCCCCTCCCATGACTCCGCCGAAGATGCCCGACGCGGTCTGGGTGAGGTTCTCCTCGACCCGGATGTGGGTCTTCCCGTCCCGGGACGTCACCACCACCTGGATCGTCCGCGTCTTGCTGGCGGTCTCGGCCCGCCACGTCAGGGTACGGCCGAGGAGGGCGGGTTGGCCGTGGAGATTGGAGGCTGACTGGATGGCGGCGACGATCCACTCGAAGCCGCCTTCGCCGATCTCGCCCCGAAGGGTCGCCTCGCGCGCGAGACCCACGTCGGCCCCCAGGATCTTGCCCCACGCCGACGGCTCTCCATGTCCCGACTCCACCTCCATGGCCGCCCGGCGCAGGTACGTCGGATCGATGCCTGCCTCGGCAGCGATCTCCTCCAGCTCGGCCAGCGTGACGCCGGCGGGGGGCGCGTTGGGTTCGCGATGCTGGAGCTCGGTGGCGCGCTTCAGGATGCGGCCGATCTCCTCGTCGCCGTAGAGCCGCGGGAGCTTTGGGTTGTCCGTCATGTCGGCTGCTCGTCGTGAAGCCGGTTCGATGTCGTGCGATCCTCGGGCGAGCTACGTTGGTCCCGCGACTCCCCGCATGCCAGCCCCTTCACGGAGATCCTCCATGGCCGAGCCCGCCCAGAGCTTCGAAAACCACGCCAAGATGGTGCCCATGTACCACTACGTGGCCACCGGACTTCTCGTCGCGCCGACGATCTACTTTCTCGTCGTCACCGTGACGTCCTTCAGTGTCACCCACGTGATGCTGCTCTCTCTCGCCATCGGTGTGAACATCATCGGTCTCTTTGCGCGGCTGTTCCCGCTGGGGGTCCAGGATCGGGTCATCCGTCTCGAAGAGCGCATGCGCATGGAGCGCATCCTCCCCGAGGAGCTCAAGACACGGATCAACGACGTGCGGACCGATCACCTCATCGGTCTCCGCTTCGCATCCGACGAGGAACTCGCCGACCTGGTGCGCCGGGTGCTGGACGGGGAACTCGCGACCCGCAAGGACGTGAAGGCGGCCATCAAGTCCTGGAGAGCCGATCACCAGCGAATCTGATGGCGTCGACGCGGACGCCGGCGACACCGCCGTCGTCCTCCTCCACGGCTTCACTGGATCCGCCCACGCCTGGGGCACGTCCGTCCTCGAAGGCCTGAGCCGGCACTCGGGTGACGTCCGGGCCCTCGACCTTCCGGGGCACGGAGAGGATCGCGGCCGGGACGACCCCCGGGCGTTCACCCTGGAGGCGGCGTTGCAGCGGATCGACGAACAGGCGCCCGACACCTACGACCTCGTCGGGTACTCCATGGGCGGGCGCATCGCCCTCCATCAGGCGCTGCGCGCGAAGGGTCGCGTCCGGCGGCTGGTTCTCGAGTCGGCCTCTCCGGGGTTGGCGTCGGAGGCGGAACGCCGGGCGCGCCGCGAGGCCGACGACGAGCTCGCCGCCCGCATTCTCCACGACGGCATCGAAGATTTCGTCGAGCAGTGGGAAGCGATGCCCCTCTTCGAGAGCCAACGCGGGCTACCGGGCCAGGTGCGCCGACGTCTTGGCGAGGGCCGACGTGCCAACGTCGCTGAGTCGTTGGCCGCCGCGCTGAGGGGGCTCGGGACCGGAGCGCTCCCTTCGCTCTGGCCCCGGCTGGACGAGATCGACATCGAGGTGCTCGTCCTGGTGGGCGAGGCCGACGCGAAGTTCGTCGAGATCGGGCGCCGGATGGTGGAGCGGCTTCCCCGGGCCCGGCTGGAGGTGGTGCCCGGGGCAGGTCACACAGTCCACCTGGAGCGACCCGACGCGTGGCTCGAGTCGGTGTGCGGGTTTCTGCGCGTTTGACGCGCGAGTGACCGCCGCCCTCGACGCGTGGCGGGACGTGGCCCTCGCCTCACGGCGGGTCGAGGCTCCTGATCCGCCCGGCCCTGGCCTCAGCCCGGAGAGTAGCCCGTCCCCACACCGAGACCCAGGGCTCCGGCGACGCTGATGCCGAACCGAAGGTGCCAATCCTCCCGCACGATGAGCCATCCGCCGAGACGGCCCCCCGCGACGTCGATGACCCCGGGATAGACGTTCACCACGAAGCGGCGATGCTCGGTTTCGGAGGCCATCACACTCCAGAGCAGAGTACCGTCGCGGTCCACGAACACACCGCCGCCCAGGGCGATCTCCGGCGTCTCCTCCCCGGTGAGAGGGTCTACGTTCTGGATGCGGCCCTCGCCCCCGATCGCCACGCTCACGTCGAGTCCGTCGTCGCGGTGATACGTCAGGCCCGGCGTGAAGGCCAGCCCACCGCGCACGAAGATCGACGTCCGGGGAATGGGCGACCACGGCACCTTCACCACGAAGTTGTTGCCGTTGTTCACCAACTCGCCGTCGAAGGTGAGGGCGGCCTGCGACGCCCAGATGTTGCCTCGCAGGGGCCCCGAGACGAAGTCCGCGACTCCGTCGAAGGAGAAGAGCACGATCCCCAGCGGATCGAAGAAGAGGAGATCCGTCGCGGTGGCCGCGCTTCCCTGGATCCAGCCGGGATGGGAGTACATCTCGTTCACCACGGCCGACCCCATGGTCACCACGGCGGCGGTCACGGCGGGGAGGGGTACGTCGTGGGCCCGATTCCACTCGGCCAGGCGGCGGTACGTCATCCCGCCCTCGAGGACGTGTCCGAGGGAGCTGGGTGACCACTTCCACGAGTCCCAATCCAGCCAGGTGGCGAAAACCTCGTCTTCGATGCAGCGCCGGAATCCACCGCAACGCTCGACGTTCTCGCGGAAGTGGCGGATGGAGTTCCAGACGTGCCGGCTCCCGTAGTCGTAGTCGAAGATGTACCGGTTGCGGTTGTTGAACTGGGCCACCGCGTACCCCTTGTTCAGGAGCACGTCGATGGGTCCGGTGACGGCATCCGTCCCGTACGGCCGCCCCTTGTAGAAGAAGTACCTCCCGTCGCTCTCCTCGATGATGGTGCTGTCTGCGGGGAGCGCCTGGCCGTGCACGCCGACGGCCGTCCACCCCTGACTGCAGGCGCCCAGGAAGCCGGCGAGCAGGAGTCGGGAGACGAGGGCTGGCATGCGGGTGATGCGGACCGGGGTGGAGGGGCGCGAGAAGCCAACATCGCGCCGAGCGAACTTCTTGAGGAGGGGCTGGCCCGCTAGAATCCGCGGCCCTCCCGAACCGCGCTCACGGTGGCATGCAGCCGAATCCTTCCGCTCCGCCCACGCTCTCGAACCGAGATCGGATGGTCATCTATCTGGCCATCCTGAGCGCGCTCTTCCTGGCGGCTCTGGATCAGACGGTCGTGGCCACCGCGCTACCCCGCATGGTGGAGGACCTGCAGGGTATCGATCGGTACGCGTGGGTCGCGACGGCGTACCTCCTGGCCTCCACGGCCATGGCCCTCATCTACGGGAAGCTCGCCGACACCTACCCCCGGAAGCACGTCACCCTGGGAGCCGTGGGTCTCTTCCTGTTGGGCTCCGTGCTCTGCGGCATGGCAGGGGAGTTCGGGCGTCTCCCGCTCCTCGGCGACGGCATGACCCAACTCGTGCTCTTCCGGGGCCTGCAAGGAGTCGGCGGTGGTGGGCTCTTCGCCATGACGTTCATCGTCATCGCCGACCTCTTCACTCCCGCGGAGCGCGGCCGCTATCAGGGTCTCGTCGGAGCCGTCTTCGGCATCGCGTCGGTTCTAGGACCGGTGGTCGGGGGACTCCTCACCGATCATGCCGGCGGATGGATCCCGGGGATCGAGGGGTGGCGTTGGGTCTTCTACGTGAACGTGCCCATCGGTGCGGTGGCCGTCTGGTTCATCGTGCGACGGATGCCCGCCTTCGAGCCACCCGCCGGGCGTGGTCGACCCGACCTCTGGGGCGGAGGACTCCTCCTCGCCGGGTTGCTGCCGCTGATCCTCTCCCTTCAGCTCGACAAGCGCCGATACCCGTGGATTCCGGGCGCCGGGGACGGCTCGGCTTCGGGGTTCGACGCCTGGCTGACGTCGGGCCTCTTCGTCCTCGGCTGCGTGCTCCTCGTGGCCTTCGTCCGCCGAAGCCGTCGAGTCGAGAGCCCCATTCTCGACCTCTCGCTCTTCCGCAACGAGGTCTTCCGGATGGCGAACCTGGGGACGTTCTTCGTCGGCGCCGCGTTCATGTCCGTGACCATCTTCCTGCCCCTCTTCCTGGTGAACGTCCTCGGCGTGTCGGCGACCCGGGCCGGGGCGGCGCTCATCCCCTTCTCCCTGGGCATCGTCTTCGCCGCCACCTTCTCCGGGCAGGTCGTTCATCGGATCGGCTACCGGGTGCAGATCGTCGGTGGGGCGATCCTCTTCCTCGCCGCCGTGCTCCTGCTGGCCTCGATGAGCGCGGACGTCGATTACACACGAGTCACCATCTACATGGTCATGGCCGGTCTCGGGGTTGGACCGTCCATGCCCCTGTACACCCTGGCCATTCAGAACGCCGTCGACGTCCGTTTCATCGGCCAGGCGACGAGCGCGTCGCAGTTCTTCCGGCAGACCGGTGCCACGGTGGGGGCAGCCATCATGGGCGCGGTCCTCGGAACCACGTTGGGCATCGCGTTCGACACGCTGGAGCTGCCTGTGCGGGTCACCGCCGGCCCGGGCATGTCCACCGAAGAACTCGTTTCCACCGGCGGCGCCGACCTGCCGCTGCTCGGCCGGGAAGCCGCCGAGGGCGCCGCCGCCGAGGCGGAGAACGACGTCCGGGCGGCCCAGCTCCGGCGTGAGGGTGAAGAGGCTGCGGAGGCCACGGCCGCAGTGGTGCGCGTCGCCTTCACCGAGGCCACGACACGCATCTACTGGTTGGCGTCGGGCCTCATCTTCATGGCGATACTTCTTTCCGCCCGCATTCCCGAGTTGCCGCTCCGAACCACCCACGACAGGGAGGAAGCCCCCGCCGGGCCCGAATCCCCGGGCTCCCTGGACCCGTAGGGTCGGGCGGACGGGAACGAAATCCTGGCCAGATTCTTGCGGCCACGACAGCTTAGCGTTGTCCCAGCCGTCGACTCCAGGGGAGTCTGCAAGCGATGTTCAAGAAGCTGCTCATGCTGGCGCTGGTGCTGTTGGCCGTGGGAATGGCCATCCCCAGTACCCGCGCACAGATCGCCGACTCGGTGCGTCCCGTGAAGGACGAGATCGGGAATAGGCTCGTACCGCGCCGGCTGGACGTGATGGCCGATCAGCTCGATGTCCGCCTCAGCCGCGGAGAGGGTCTGCCGGAGAACTTCCACGGCTGGCTGCGTCGCGACTACAGTGGGGTCCCGGAGGACCCGTGGGACAACACCTACTACCTCCAGGCCGGACGGCGCGACTACACCGTCGGCTCCATGGGCCCGGACGGAATCCAGGGCACGGAAGACGACCTGAGGGTCACCCGGCGGTACCCGCAGCGCTGACGGCCGCCGAGCACGGGCGGAGCGCGCACCCTCGTCCGAGCGAGCTACTGCAGCGGCGTCACATCCAGTCGGGACACGTGGAGGTTGAGGGCGTGGTTGACCCTGAACCCATAGAGACCGTCCACCGGGACCTCGCTGCGAGGTAGGCTGGCCACCTCGGCACCGTTCACGAGAAAGCGGACGGTGTCGCCGTTGGCCTCGATGGCCAGCACGTTCTTGGCCGTGGCGGCGTCTCCGCGGTCCGCGTATCCCACGATCGCTTCGTGGCTCGTCCACGGGCGCACCGTCGGCGCCTCGCTGCCTTCTCGTCGCTTGATGATGAACTGACCACCGTCGCGGAGAAGGAAGTACGTGTACTCCTGGTCGTCAGCCTGGAGGTCGCTGCCGCCCACGAAGAGCCCGAAGGCCTCGCGACGACCCTGGGGATCGAAAAGGAAGACCTCCATCTCGGCCCGGAAGTCACCGGAAGCCGTGTGGCCAGGAGACCAGAAGATGCCGGCCGGTCCGGTCGTCACGTGCCATCCCGGAGGCATCTCGACGAACATCTCCAGGTCTGCCTCGGATGCGCCGGGGTTGTCGAAGCGGACCTGCCAGCCGTCGGGACGCTCCAAATCCTGTGCGGACAACGACGGCGTCACGAGGGCGAGGGCGAGGAAGGCCGCGAGGGAAGTACGCATGGTGGGGGGTCCTGTCGCGAAGGGGGGCGGGGGCCACTCGCCGCCAACCTTCAGTCGGGCCCCGTCGCTTCGCAAGTTTTCGCCCCCGCTTGCGGCCGGGCGTTCGTCGGGGCCGATTGGAGAACGGGGCGGGAACGTGGCGGCGCGCCCTGGACGTGGAGGGACGGGATCCCGATACGTGCGCTACGCCATCGACGGAGGCTGGAGTGGGACGGACCGACACGGGCCGAGATGAGGTGGGCGCTCAGACGGGCTCGCGGGAGCCCCGGTCGGCCTTCGTGGCCCTGCTGCTTCTCGTCGTCGGCTTCGCCGCTGGGGGATGCGACACGGCCGCGCCGCGCACCGCCGTCCTCTCGGCGCAGCAGTCCATCGACGCGGCGACCTTCGCCGGGCTCATCGACCGGATTTCGGAGTCGGGGGGCTACTTCGATACCGACAACCTCATCTCCAACGAGACGGGGTACCTCAAGGTCATGGGTGCCCTCGCACAGCGAGGCCTCTCCGGTGGCGCCTACGTGGGGGTGGGACCCGACCAGAACTTCTCGTACATCGCCGAGCTTCGACCCTCGATCGTCTTCATCGTCGACGTGCGGCGAGACAACATGCTCCACCACCTCCTCCTCAAGGCGCTTGTGGAGGTGGCTCCCACCCGGGTCGAGTTCCTCGCTCGACTCCACGGCGTCGAGCCGCCCGCCAACCCGGAAGGATGGGAGGCCGCTTCGGTGCAGGAGGTCGTGGACTACGTCGACTCGGCATGGGCGGCGGCCGGCGGCGGACGCGGCGCGGGGGCGGAGGTCGGCAGGGGACCCGACGCGGGCGCGGAGGTCCCCATCGACGGCGCGACGGGTCTCGACTCTCGTGTCCGTGAACGCATCGAGAGCTACGGCGTGGAGCTGACCGACGACGATCTGGCGACCATCGCCCGGTTCCATCGGACCTTCATGGCAGCCGGGCCGTCTCTTCGCTTCACGACGTTCGGTCGGGCGCCGAGACCGTACTATCCGACGTACCGTCAGCTGGTCCTGGAGACCGACGCCCAGGGGGAGCAGGCGTCGTATCTGGCCACGTCCGACCGGTACGGCGTCGTTCGGGAACTGCAGCTGGCGAACCGGATCATCCCCGTCGTGGGCGATTTGGCCGGCGACCATGCCGTGGCGGAGATCGGCGCGGTCCTGGCCGAGATGGGTGTGGAGCTCCACGCCTTCTACGCGTCGAACGTCGAGTATTACCTATGGCAAGGACGGACGTTTTCGTCGTGGCTGGACAACGTGCGTGCCCTCCCGGCCGCCGCCGACGCCGTCGTCATCCGGAGCTACTTCGCCAACTTCGGCCGCGCCCATCCGTCTGCCATCCCCGGGTACTACGCGGTCCAGTCGCTGCACCCCTGGGACGCCCTCGCGGCGGGAGATTTCGACAGCTATTGGGACGTGGTGACCCGGGACGTGATCCCCCTCCGCTGAGGGAACCCACGGATGCCTGAGCTCCCGGAGATCACGGTCTACCTCGAGGGGCTGGAGCGCACCATCCGTGGTGAGCAGCTCACGGGGATCCGCCTCCGTTCTCCCTCGCTGCTGCGGACCTGGGACCCACCGCTCTCAGCAGCGGACGGGCGTCGGGTCGAGGCGCTCAGCCGCATCGGCAAGCGGGTCGTATGGCACATGGAGGGCGATCTCTTCCTCGTCTTTCATCTCATGATCACCGGCCGCTTCAAGTGGACGAAGCCCGGCGCGGCGGTACCGAAGAAGCGAGCCCACGGGGCGTTCGATTTTCCCGCGGGGACGCTTCTCCTCACCGAACAGTCGACGAAGAAGCGTGCATCGCTGCATGTCGTGTCCGGCGAATCGGGACTCAGAGCGTTGAATCCGGGCGGCCTAGAGGTCCTCGATGCAACCCTTTCGGATTTTAGTAACCGTTTAAGGGAAGAAAACAGGACACTTAAGCGTGCGCTTACTGATCCGCGGATCCTGAGCGGGATCGGGAACGCCCACTCCGACGAGATCCTCCTCTACGCCGGCCTCTCCCCTCTGCAGAGGACCGCCAACCTGGCCGACGAGGACGTCGCGCGCCTCTTCGACGTGACTCGACGATCCCTCACCGAGTGGACGGAGCGCCTACGAGCCGAGTTCGGCGACTCGTTTCCCACGCGTATCACCGCCTTCCACCCGGAGATGGCGGCCCACGGCAAGTACGGAGAGCCGTGCCCTGTGTGCTCGACACCCATTCAACGCATCAAGTACGCCGATCGCGAGACGAACTACTGTCCCACGTGCCAGATCGAAGGGAAGCTGCTCGCCGACCGGGGCATGTCCCGGCTCCTGGGTGACGATTGGCCTCGGACCCTCGAGGAGGTGGAGGAGCTGAAGGCACGGTAGCCAGGGCCGGAACGCACTCGCGACGCCCGCCCGGATCCATAAGACTGTTCTGAATCTTTACAGAAGATATATCGTACGATATACTGAGCGATGTATTGTGCTGAGGGTCGTGCGACCCATGTTACCAGGGAGTGTGACGGAATGCGATCGAGAGCCTACCGCAGCAGGGGACCGTTCATGGATTTCGACTGGATCTTCGATTGGGACATCGGTATGGGTCCTCGGGGACGGAGCAAACGGAAGGGGCGGGGTCCGCGTCGCCGGTTCTTCCGGCAGGGTGAAGTGCGTTTGGCGCTCCTCTCCCTCATCGATGAGGAGCCTGCCCACGGGTACGAGTTGATGAAGCGCCTGGAGGAGCGGTCCGGTGGCATGTACAAGGCCAGCGCCGGAACGGTGTATCCGGTGCTCCAGCAGCTGGAGGACGAGGGGTTGGTGGAGGTGCGCGAGATCGACGGGAAGAAGGTCTACCACCTCACCGCCGAGGGCAGCGAGGAGCTTCTCGTGGCCGCCGACGACGTGGAACGGATCTGGAAGCGGGCCGACGGATGGAAGGACTGGGGCGTTCACACCGGTCCGGAGACCGCCGAGATCTGGGGAAGCTGGGGGCGCCTCAGCAAGGCGGCCTTCAAGGCCGCGGCTCGGGCCGACTTCGAGGAGACGGAGAAGATCCGAGCCATCCTGGATCGGGCTCGCAAGGAACTGGAGTCGCTGTAGCCGGGGGCCGCGAGCCCTCCTAGGTTGGCGGGCCCGCGCCGGGTCGCTCGGTAGGCGCCGCACAGGCGCGCCGAGCGACCCGCGTCGTCCATCGAGCCCCCCGTCCGGGAGTACCCGACCTGTCTTCCGCCCACCACGAGGGCGTTCAGCTGTCCTCCGTCACCTACCGCGCCGCGGAGTCGAGGGAAGGCTTTCCCTTCGACGTTCCCGCCATCGCGTCCCTACCGCGGCTGGACTTCGACTCCCCCGTGACCTTGCTCGTGGGCGAGAACGGTTCGGGCAAGTCGACCTTTCTCGAGGCGCTGGCCATCGCGACGCGGCTCCCGGCCGTGGGCTCGGCGCGCCTCCAGTCCGATCCGACCCTGGGCCCTCAACGCGCGTTGGCCGAACGCTTCCGGCTCACGTGGCGCGGACGATCCCACCGCGGGTTCTTCCTGCGAGCCGAGGACTTCTTCGGATTCCAGAAGCGTCTCGCCCAGGCGAGGGCCGACCACGAAGCCGAGATCGCCCGAGTCGACCGGGAACTCGCCGACGCTTCCGAGCACGCGCGGGTGCTGGCCCGGGGGCCCCACCTGGGCTCCATCGGGGCCATGGAAGCCCGGTACGGAGCCAACCCCGATGCCGCCTCCCACGGTGAAGCCTTCCTCAACCTCTTCGGCCAGCGCCTGGTGCCGTCGGGGCTCTTCCTCCTGGACGAGCCCGAGGCCGCCCTGTCACCGCAGAGTCAGCTCGGATTCCTGGCCATGATCGGACACGCCGTCCGGGAGGGATCCCAATTCATCATCGCCACCCACTCGCCCATCCTCATGGCGACGCCCGACGCGCGGATCCTCAGCTTCGACCGACTCCCCGTCTCCGCCATCGCCTTCGACGAAGTGGAGGCGGTGACGTTGGTGCGGGATTTCCTGAACGCTCCCGAGCGTTACCTGAGGCCGATCTGGTCCGACGACTGAGGCCACCCGTCGACTCGACGCCCGGTCGGCGTGAACACCCTGCGGCGGGGCGCGAAGACCCTACGGCGGGGCGTGAACACCCTACGGCGCCGCGCGAATAGCCTACGGCTCAGCGTAGTGCTTCGGCTCACCCATGTCGCCGGGCGCGATCCCCATGGCCTGGAGAGCGCCGGCGGCCTCCTCCTCCAGGGGCAGTCCCCAATCCGGCGCGTACCCGAAGACGTCGGCCAGGGGGCGACTCCCGAAGTGCCCGTCCAGGATCTCCATGTGGGAGCTGCGGAGGAGCCCGGGATGGTCGACACCGCAGGCGTGACTGAGTCGAGTGATCTCCTTACGGAGGGCGATGACGTAGTTGGCCATGCGAGCGGCCTTGTCGGTGGGATCGAGGCCGCGCACCAGCCACGGGTTCTGCGTCGCCACGCCCGTGGGGCAGTGGCCGGTGTGGCACCGCTGCGCCTGGATGCACCCCACCGCCATCATCGCCTCACGGGCCACCGCGATCATGTCGGCGCCGAGACAGAACGCCATGAGGGCGGTCTCGGGGAAGCCCAGCTTCCCGGCGCCCACCCACACCACCTTCTGATGGACGTCGCGCTCGGCGAAGATCTTGTACACGCGGGTGAAGCCCACCTTCCACGGGAGGGCCACGTGGTCGGCGAAGGAGTACGGAGCCGCCCCGGTTCCTCCTTCGCCGCCGTCGATGGCGATGTAGTCGACCCCACGGTCTTCCCGGCTCATGCGATCGGCGAGCTCGACCCAGAACTCCGAGTCTCCCACTGCTGATTTGATGCCGATGGGTATGCCGGAGTCGTCGGCCAGGGATTCGACGAAGTCCAGCATCTCGTCGACGCTGCGGAAGGCGCGGTGACTGGCGGGACTGATGACGCTCTTGCCCTCGGGGACGCCGCGGATCCGGGCGATCTCGGCGGTGACCTTCTTCCCCGGTAGCACCCCGCCCAGGCCGGGCTTGGCGCCCTGACTCAACTTGATCTCGACGGCGCGCACCGGGTGCTCGTCGACCTTCTCGAGGAACTTCACCCGGTCGAAACCGCCCTCGGCCGTGCGGCACCCGAAGTAGCCGGTGCCGATCTGCCATACGAGGTCGCCCCCCTTGAGGTGATACGGCGAGATGCCGCCTTCGCCGGTGTTGTGGAGGCACCCGCAGATGGCGGCACCCCGGTTCATGGCCTCCACGGCCGCCGAGGAGAGGGAGCCGTAGCTCATGGCGCTGATGTTCACCACCGACTCGGGCCGGAACCGCGCGCGCCGCTTTCGATGGCCGCCCAGGACCTTGGCGCAGGGCAGCAGGTATTTGGGATCCTGCTCTTCGTCGTGGTGGGTGTCCATCCGCCCGAGGGTGGCGTGCTTGATGATCAGGTAGTTCGGCGAGTTCTCCACCGCGTCGTCGGTGCCGAAGCCCGAGTAGTTGTTCTGCTTCTTGGCCGAGGCGTAGATCCAGCTCCGATCGTCTCGGGAGAAAGGAAGCTCCTCGTTGTTGTCGGCGACGATGTACTGTCGAAGCTCGGGTCCGATGGACTCGAGCATGTACCGGAAGTGTCCGACCACCGGGAAGTTGCGAAGCACGGCGTGCTTCTTCTGCAGGACGTCGTAGAGGCCGACGAGAACCACGACGGCAGCGAGACCGAGGATCCAGACCAAGGTGGTCCCTCCCGGATTGGCAGAGGTGGCAGGGTGACAGCGACGAGAAGCTACCGAGTCGGAGGTTCGCCCGCACCGAGAGGCCCAGGTTAGCTTGGCGCCATGAACTCCACTACCGCGTTGAGACGGCGATCCGCCGCCTGCACCCTCGGTCTCGTGGCCATGATCCTGTTCGCCGCGCCCCTGCGCGGCCAGGACGCGCCCCCACTCTCCCGGCCGACGGCCGCGGAGGCGGCGGAGTCCGTGGCCCTGTCCTTCGACGGGCTCGTGGAGGGTCTCGACTACCGCGTCTACGACCGAAGCGGCGCGCCGGCCACCGTGGACGATCTCGTGGCTGCCGCTGCACCCACGGAAGTGCTCCTCGTGGGCGAGGAGCACGACGACATGGTGGGGCACGCCATCGAGGTGGAGATCCTGGAGTCGGTGGCCGACGCGGTGGACACGAGCGCACCCGGCCGGACGGTGGTGCTCTCGCTCGAGATGTTCGAGCGGGACGTGCAATACATCGTCGACGAGTACCTCGACGACTTCATCACCGAGGACCACTTCCTCCGGAGCGCTCGCCCGTGGGACGACTACACGGCGCGCTACCGCCCGCTGGTGGAGTCTGCCCGAACTCGCGGCATCCCGGTGGTGGCGGCCAACGCACCCCGCCGGTACGTGAGCCGCGTGACGCGTCTGGGGCCCGAGTCGTTGGCCTCGCTGCCCCCCGAAGCCCTGGCCTACCTCCCTCCGCTGCCGTACCCGGGACCCTCGCCCCTCTACCGTCAACAGTGGGACGCCATCATGGAGCAGGCGATGGCGGGTATGCAGGCGGAAGCAGGGGGAAGGGGATACGCCGTCAACCCCAACACCATCTGGTCCCAGGCCCTCTGGGACGCGTCCATGGGCCACGCCGTGAGTCAGGCGCTGGTCCGGCATGTGGGGGGGCTGGTGGTCCACTTTGCCGGGTCGTTCCACGTCGAGAAGGGGACGGGGATCCTCGAGCGCATCCTCGACTACCGGCCCGGCAGTCGTGTCCTGACCGTCGTGATGACGAAGGTCGATGACGTCGAAGCCTGGTCCCACGAGGACCACGGCCCCCTGGCCGATTTCGTGATCCTGACCAAGCGACCCGAGGCCTGAGGGTAGCGGCGCCGACCCGGACTCCGTCACTCGCTGCCCTCCTTCCCGCGATCCCGACCCCGACTCCGTCGCGGATCGCCCCCGATCAGTCCGTCAGCTTCCCGGCATGAACACCTGGCTGCGGATCTTCCACGTGCGGCCACGGAGCAGGTAGATGGTCATCATGGGTCCCTGCTTCATCACGCCCGCCTGCTCGCCGCCCTGGATCATTAGCATGTAGTTGCCGAACACCTGCGCCATTCCGCCGCTGGCGTCGAAGTCGAGCATGAACGCCTCGACGGTGCCGTGTTCTCCAAGACGAGTGCGGAAGTACTCGCCGATCTCGCCCCGGCCCCGACGCTGGTCACCGTCGGGCGTAATGAAGAGGGCGTCGTCCCAGTACAGGTTGGCGAGCTCCTCGGCTCTGTCGTTCGCCCACGCGTCCCCCCACTTCGCCAAGTGGGCATTGATCTGCGTGAGCACCTCGGCGTTGTACTCGGCGCGTATGGCGCCCACGTCGATCTGCTGATAGCCCGGCGCCTGGGCGTGAATCGCCGAGGGCGAGACCATCGCAGCCGGCACGAGCATCGCCGCGAGGGCCACGGGTCGGGGTAGGGCGTGGATCACCGCCGTCCCTCGGGAAGGACGGCCCAGAAGGGAACGTTGATGCCGATGCTGCCCATGTTGGGCCGGTAGGTGGTGTCGTTGAGGAACGTCCACCGGAGGGCGAACTCGAACTCGAGTGGACCCACGCCCGAACTCACGCCTACGCCCAGGAGGTAGCCGAAGTAGGTGTTCCTCCCCGTGGGGACGGGCACCGCTTGGCCCAAGGGAGTGTCACGCCAGGCAGCGCCTACCGTAAGGAAAAGCCCTCGTCGCACCCCGCCCGGTACCCAGGCCGCTGCGAGGCTGTATTGGTAGTCCTTGGCGCCGCTCAGGAAGACGATGTCGGCACTGGGAATGACCTCCACGACGCCGGTGCGGACCAGTG
>CALJKZ010000633.1 GCA_937983085.1 uncultured Gemmatimonadales bacterium | reverse complement strand
CGAAGGAAGAGGTCCTCCTCACCGAGATCCGCGACGCCCTGCGGACCCAGAGCTGAGGAACCGACCCATGAACCGTTCCGAACTCTCCACCATCGTTCGCCTCGGGGATCTACCGATCCTCGAGGTGGCGGGTGTCCGCACTCTCGCCGACCTGGCGAAGCAGTCTCCCACACACCTGTCAGCCAGGCTCGCCCTCGAAACCCGCCAGAAGCCCCACCCCGTGGGACCGACGTCCCTCTGCGTCGCAGCGTGGATTCGTCGAGCCCGCACGGAGCTCCAGCGCCGACAGATCATCTCGGGGCAGGCGCGGCCACGCACTTCCGGTGAGGGGGACATGCACCCGAACCATCCCTGGTCCTGGACCCGCACACGCGACGGGGATCGCTGGACGCGAAGGATGGCCGTCGCGCTGTTCGCGGCCGTGGCACTCAGTCTTGGAAGCGGGGTGGGACTCGACGCCCAGGAAGCCGGCTGGGTGTGGGCCAACAACACAGAGCTCAGCTTCGTGTCAACGTCCGGCAATGCATCGTCCAGCACCCTGGGGCTCAAGTCGGCCTTCGCGGGCAGCGACGACGCCAACACGTTCAAGCTCGAGCTGGGCGGCATCCGGGGCGAGACGACGTTCCGGAGCCTCACCGCAACGGGTACGGCGTCGGACTTCACCGTGAACGAGGCGACGAACTCGGAGCTCACCGCCGAGAGCTACTTCGCGCGGACCCGGTACGACCGCTCCTTCGGGACAGCCTTCGGCTTCGGTGGCGCGGGCTGGGACCGCAACACCTTCGCGGGGATCCAGAACCGGTACGCCCTCGTGGCTGGCCTCGGAAACGCGTGGGTCGATACCGAGACCGCGCGCTTCAAGACCGATCTCGGCGCCACGTTTACCATTCAGAACGACGTGAGCCCGGCGCCGGGAGCGGACGTCGGCTTCGGCGGTCTTCGATTCTCCGTGGACGCCATGAAGCAGCTCACGCCCACAACCCAGTTCACCTCGGTCCTCGTCGCGGACGAGAACATCGAGGACACCGACGACTTCCGTGCCGACTGGGTCAACTCCCTGTCGGTGGCCATGTCCAATCGGCTCGCGCTGAAGACCTCTCTTCAGCTCCTCTTCGACAACAAGCCGTCGTTGCTGAGCGTCCCGCTCGTCGACGGTGGAGGTTCGCCAACGGGCACCACGGTGTTCACGCCGAGCGACCAGGTGGACAGCGTGGTGACGCTGACGTTGGTCATCAAGCTGTAGCGTCTACACGTCTCTCGCCGGTCGCCCCGGCGGCACTAGTACACGTGCCGCACCACGGTGCGACCGGCTTCGTCGTAGAGGGTGGCCTCGTCTCCGTTCTCGTTCCAAACCCGTCGATCGTTGTTCATGAAAAACGAGACGCCGTCGGGCGAGCCGTACCCGGTGTAGACCACCACATCTCGGCCCGGACGCAGGGACGTTCCCGGAGGGAAACGGAAGCACCGAGTGGTGAGGTCACAAAGCCTCCACCCTGAAAGATCGAGGATCTCGTTCGAGCGGTTGGTGAGGGTGGCGTAGTCGCCATTGAGATCGCCGGGACGGGTGCCCGGCGCGTCGACGACGATATCGATGCTGACGGGGCCGACCGTGTCGATGCTGACGGGGCCGACGGTGTCGATGACGGCCGAGTCGAGGGCGCCCTCCCCGGGACCTGCTGATCCGCGGTTGCCGCCCGGCGTCGCCGCCCGATCCGTTCGCAGCTCGCGGTCATCCAGCGTTGGACCCGTGAGCACCTCGTACCTGCCGTCGGGGAAGCCGCGCACCGTAATGTGACCGTCCAGATCGGTTCGGCGCAGCTGGACGGCGTGTTGCCGGTACGCCGTCAGCGCCTCGGGTCGAGGGAGGCCGCGGGTGTCGACCGCGCCCACCGAAATCACCACCAGCTCCGGCGCCGCCGCGTCGACGAACGCGTGGGTGAAGCCGTCTTCACTGCCGTGGTGCGACGCCTTGAGGAGAGTCACGTCGGGGACCGCCCCTCGGTCGAGCCAGGTCGTAAGCTCCTCCTCCTCGGCGTCGCCGGGAAGGAACACGGAGAACGCTCCGTGCCGGATGACCAGCCCCACCGATCCAACCCGGGGATCGTCTGGGGCGAGGACCTCCACGGTCAGCGCGCCGACGCGCAGCGTGGTGTCGACGGCGGCGGCCCGCTCGATGCCTCCGAGACGGTCGAGTGTGGCTTGGAGGCGTTCGTGGTCGGCCGACTCGGGGGCGACACCCGAATCGAGATAGCGGGCAACGGGGCGGGCGGTGAGCACGGCGTCCATCCCCCCGATATGATCGCGGTGGGGGTGAGTCGCCACGAGAAGAGCCAGGGAGTCGACACCCAATCGGGCCAGAGCCTGAAGGGGGCTCGCGCCGCCGGCGTCCACCATCATCGCAGCCCCGTCGGGGCCTTGGATGATGACGGCGTCGCCCTGACCGACGTCGACGAACGTGATCTCCATGGCCGCGCCTGGTGTCTCACCACCGGGCGGCGGCGACTGGGCGATGGCCCGTGAGTCGGAGGGCAGCAGGGCGGCGGACAGGACGACTGCAACAACAGCATGTCGGCCCAGGGCCACCCGCGCCCTCACCGCGACGACGCGAGACCTCAGCGTGCGGCGGGGCCTCAGGGTGCGGCGGGGCCCCAGCGCGAGGAATGGCCTCAGCGGGCGGGGATGGTCACGCTCAGTCCCCACGGGTCTTCCTCACCGGCGGAGAGAATGGGTTCGACCCGGACCCAACCGACGGAAAGCTTATTGACGAGGATCGCCGTGGCCGTGCCACCGATGACACCGAAGAAGATGGCGCCCCATTTCTGATCGGAAGCCTTCTGGCGGCGATCGATGTCTTCCTGCGTGGTCCGCGGCTCCCCCGTCTTGCACGAGATGTTGGAGCTGTTGATGAGACAACCCTCCACCTCACCGAAGCCGATGCTCGGCCCGATGAAGTACCCGGCCGCGCCGAACGCTCCCGCCCCGAGAATCCCGCCGGCGAAGGTCCGAAGCATCAGGTGGGACTTCTGGGCTCGCTGTTCGACGACGACATCGCCGAGGTCCATCGTGTGCCGTACCAAGGGCGCCGGATCACAGATGGGGCGGTCACCGTGCATCTCGCCGGCGCGGCACCGAGGCGCTTCCCTGCTCACCACCGTGATCGTGGGGCCGGTGATGGAGAGGATGCGTCCGACGATCTCTCTGTCGACGCGGATAGAGTCGCCGGCGGAGAGGCGGACGGCCTCCTGGCCGGCCACGCTCGGCGCGCGGACGAGCGACGCCATGAGGGCGATCGCCACGAGCAAGAGTTTGAGATGCGACGGACGCAGTGACGATGTATCCAAGGTCAGAACCGGGGGAACGAAAAGAAGCCTCCGTTTCGGGAGGCGGGACGTTGTCGGAGTCGGCCGACAACTACAGGGACAACCGCGAGCCCTTAAACGTTGTGAATTCGGCGGCTACGGAGAAGAGCACCGGGGCTCCCATCGGGAGCGACAGCGTGGGGAGGCCGAGAGTCAGGCGGCTTCAGGCTCAGGCGTCGGCACCGGCCCTCTGGGTGCGTCGGTATACATAGACCCCCAGTCCTACCGCACCCACGGCCACCGCGACGGCAAGTCCGACGAGCAGGATCTTCAGCGCCATGGCCAGAAGGCCCATGACCCATGCCGTGATGGGCACCATGAGGATCTTGAGGGCTTCGAGCAGGAGGAAGCCGATGATTCCGGTAGCTGTGAGCCCCGCCGCGAACCTCATCATTTTCGTCTCCCTGTCTCCGCCTGATCCCCGACTGTCGCGCGCACCGCACTGCGGAGCGTCCGATGGGTCTTACGCGAAGATACGCCCCGCTGTTTCATGACACTACTCTTCTCTCAACGTCCGGGCGGGGTCGACTCGCACGGATCCTCTGGCGGGAAGGGCCGTCGCGAGGGCACATGTGGCTGCCACCGCCACCGCGACGAGGAGGGGGATCCAGGCATTTTCGGGTTCGCCGTCCCCAAGCCATGCGCGGGTCACCGGACCCGTGGCGTACCAGACGCCGAGGCCCACGGCCAGCCCGACCGCGGTCACGGTAAGCCCATGGCGGACCACGCTACCGAACACCCGTGAGGCCGAAGCTCCCAGAGCCAGCCGGACGCCGATCTCGCGCCGTCGCGCACTCACCCGGTACGCCACCAGGGCGTAGAGGCCTAGCGTGGCCAGGAGGGTACCGAGGGTGGAGAGGATGCCGACGATGACCAACTGGAGACGGAGACCGGCAAACCACTCGGTAACGAAGCGATCGTAGGACCCCAGGGGAGGCAGTCCCAGGTTGGGATCGACGGCATCGGCGACGGACGCCACAACTCCCGCCATGTCGGCGGGGTCGCCGGAAACGATGATCTGCGCGTGGGGCCAGGGATCCTGGCCGTACGGGGCGTAGATCTCTGGCGGGATGTCCTGGTCGGGCCCGAAGTGCCGGGCGCCTTCGACGACCCCGACGATCGTCTTCTCCGCGGCAACGACCTGGATCCGCCGACCTACCGCGTCGCCCTCGGGGAAGTGCTCCCGAGCCAACACTTCGTTGACCACCACGACGCCGGGCGAGTTCTCGTCGTCGGCTGTCGTGAACGTTCGCCCGTCGAGGAGCTCGATGCCGATGATCGAGAAATAGTCGGGACTGACGATGTGGTACTGGGCGAAGTATTGGTCGTCGGTGGCCTCGATGCGATATCCCCACGGCATGTTCACGCCGGCCATGGGCGGGCTCGTGGCGAAGGATGCGGTGAGGCCGCGTCCGTCCATCTCATCGAGGAGGTTCCGCCAGAAGAGGCGTCGGACATCCTTACCTGGATACCGTTGCGAGCTGAGCATCACATGCGTCGACGAGACCCCGTCGGGCTCGAACCCCAGGTCGACCCTCTGGAGCCGTACCGATGTCGCCAGTACGCCCGCTCCGGCGCTGGCGAGGAGCACGGTCAACGCGACCTGGCCGGCCACGACGGCGTTACGGCCACCAGCCCGTGCCGTCCCTCCCCTGCTCCGACGGGCGCTCACGGGTGTGCGCTGGGCGACGGTGTGGGACACGGCTCCGATGAAGATCCCCGAGGCGATGGCGATGCCCATGACGAGGAGGGCGCCGGGCCAGGCCAACTCCACAAGCTCCACCCGTGGGACGTCGGCGGGCACCAGGCGCTTCACGGCCGGCAGCAGCCACTGGGCCAGCCCCAAAGCCACAAGTCCGGCCGACGCGCTGAGGAGCGTGCTCTCCACCACGCTTTCCCGCATGAGTCTGCCGTGGGACGCACCCACGGCCAGACGGACCCCTCGGTCGTCGCCGGCCTCCACGCTCCGGGCCGTGACCAAGCCTCCCACGTTCACCACGGCGAGGAGGAGGAACGTCACGCCAGCGGCGAGGAGCATGGCCAGTACCCCGCGGTACGGCTCCATGAGCTCGTCGCCCAGGACCGCGGCGTCGCCACTCCATCCGGCATGGTTCGGATGGACCCGGCCGGTCTCCTCGATGATCCGTGCCATCTCATCGGCGGCATCGGAAACGGCAGAGGTCGGCCTCACCCGGGCGATGACGTCCAGGTAGCGAGCCCCGCGCATGCCCGCGGCCAGCTGCTCCTCAGACCAGGAAAGGGGGACGAGCACATCGCCTGGTCCCGGGTACGGCGATGGCAAGTCGACGACGCCGACGATGGCGAAGGGCTCGCCGTTCAGCATCATCGTCTCGCGTCCCACCACCGACGGATCGGCGCCATACGCCCGAGTCCACAGCTCGTTGGTGAGCACCACCTCCAGGGCGTCCGGGTCGTCACCGATGAGCCGCCCGTGGAGAGGGCGCACCGCGGTGATCTCGAAGAACTCCGGCGAGACGGAGATTCCCGTGACCCGGCTGAGTTCACCGTCACGCTGCCAATCGAAGGCATTGCGAGCGACGCCGGCCACCGCGCTGACCGTGGTCCAATCGCGATCGCGCAGATCTTCGAGGAGGGGTGGCGACAGGCGCCACCGAGCCGCTTCCGCCGCCGGACCGGCCTCTGGATCCGGCGGTTCGAATTCGCGGCGGCGCACTACCCGGTCGGGATCCGGGAACGGTAGTGGCGACAACCAGACGGTCCACGCCAGCGAACCCACAACGGTGGCCGACGCCAGGCCCAGGGCCAGTGTACCGAGCACGCCGAAGGAGTACACCGGCCGGCGGAGGAGCATGCGTCCACGAAGTCGCGCGTCGCCCCAGATCCCTTCCCAGCTCTTCCGGCTCAGGAGGTCGAAATCGGGAACGAGGCGATGGCCGATCCCTCGCAGCGCCTGCCACCAATACCATCGCCGCGCCGCCCCCTCACCGCGTTCCGACACAACCGCGAGGAATCGCTCCGCCAGGTCCGCGAGGGCGGCGGGGCGGTCTTCACGATACACGCCGAGGGCAGCGACGAAACGGGCGAGGGCGGACGGGCGGGCACCGTTCGAGCGCCGCCCCTTTCCGGAGTGCCGAGGGCCGCCCGTCGGGTGCTCCGTCATGGTCCCGCCCCCTCGGTGAGGGAAACGCCGTCCCAGAGGCTCTCGAAGAGAACCCGAGATCGCTCGACGGCGCCTCGACCCTCGTCGGTCAGGCGATAGTTGCGCGTGGGGCGCGCCACATCGGCGTCGGAGTCGCCCACCGACGAGATCACGAGGCCCTTCTTCTCCATCCGCTTCAGGGTCACGTAGACCGAGGGAATGGAGACGTCGCGCCCCGTCCGATCGAGGATCTCGGCGTGGATGGAGGCGCCGTACGCCCCGGGGCCAAGGCGGGCGAGGGCCAGCAGCACGACCAGCTCGAACTCACCCAGATAGTCACGTCCCCCCATCCTGCGTCCTCCCGACACGGTTCGCGCACACTACCCGGCCGGGCCCCGGCCCGGCGAGTATTCTAAAACAATGTTTAGAAACATTGTTTAAGTTAGGGCGCCGGCGCAAGAAGGTGACGGCCCAAGAGGGCTACGGTGCCACGAGGGCCACGTCCTTTGGGCCGAGGCCCGACAATGCTCGTCGAGGAACGGTAGACGCGAGGCGCGCGTCACCGGCGTGGGTCAGAGCTCGACTACGACCCCCTGCGGTCCTGCGTTGACGATGGGGGTGTCGCCCAGCGCCGATTTCTGCTCCCAGCACGCGTGGATGTGACCGCAGACCACGAGGCGGGGGCGTGCCGACTCGATGGTCTCGACGACGGAACGACTCCCCAGGTGCTCATCCCCGCCCGTCGTATCCACGTGGCCGTAGGGCGGCGAGTGGGTGACGAGAACCGCGCCGTTCGGACACCCGGCGAGGAGCGAGCGGGCCTGCTCCTCGGTGAAGTCGTAGCTCCACGCGCCGAACGGTGTGACCGGGACCGCGCCGCCGAGGCCCCAGAAGCTCACGCCTTCGATGTCGCACCCGGTTCCATGGAGGACGTAGGCGTCGTCCCAGGCCGCACATGCCGCGTCCAGCTCCGCGTAGGACTCCCCGTTGCCCGGCACGAGCACGGCGGGG
>CALJKZ010000632.1 GCA_937983085.1 uncultured Gemmatimonadales bacterium | reverse complement strand
AAGGCGTCGATGCGACCCGCCGTGAATTCGGCACCCACGTAGTACGACAGCGACCCGAGCTCACGAAGCCGGTCCTGGATCTCCAGGGACAGCCACCCTTCGAGATCGTCGGTGTCGGTGATGGCCGCGACGACGTTGTACGCGCCCGCCACCCGGATCCGGGCAGGCAGGGGATCGGATTGCTCCGCGTTCAACACCTGGAGGTCGGGCCCCAGGTGCGCCACCATGGCACCCACCCTGATCCGATCGGAGGGCCGGCCCTGTACCCCGGCGTCGATGGCCCAGGTAGTGGCGGTGGTGCCCTCGTTGGTACAGATGCCCCGGCACGAGAACTGGAAGCGGATCACCTTCAGGTTCAACCCCAGATCGACGCGCTCCGCGAGTCGCGTGGCGCCGGACACGATTCCGAGGTGGTTTCGGATGGTGATGCGGCCGGTGAAGTTCCCGAACACGTCGGTCTGCTCGATCTCTCCGACGTCCTGAAGGAAGTAGGAGGCACCCAGCGTCCCGAGCCCCGGGCGAGCGAAGAGGGCGGATATGGCGGTGGCGTCCCCGACGGGATGGTCCCCGCGGAACACCAGCCCCTGGGTCCGCGTGATGCCTGCGAGACCGGCTGGATTCCAGAACGATGCCTCCGGCGACTCGACCCACGTCATCGACCGCCCCATGGAGACGCCTTGTGCGCCCACGGGAAGGAGGAGGAAGAGGGCGCCTTCCGGGGCTCCGTCGGAACTGTCCTGAGCCTCCACCACGGGGGCCGCCGCGAGGGCGGCCAGAAGGGCGAGGGAAAGGAGGTCAGCGGTTCTCAGAATCATCCTCGGGAGGAACGCGGAAGCCCAATCGACCCAAGTGGGCGCGGTTCTTCCGCCAGGCGCGCAGAGGCTTCACCCACAGATCCAGATACCCGGCTCGTCCGAGAAAGTGCTCGATCTTGGCGCGGGAAGCCTGGCCCAACTCACGGATCGCCGCTCCCCGCTTCCCGATGAGCATGCCCTTCTGGGACTTTCGCTCGACGTAGACCACCACCTGGATGTAGACCGGCTCCTGAGACTCCCGAAACGCCTCCACGTGGCAAAAGACCGAGTACGGGATCTCCTGACGGAACTGCTCGAAGATGGTCTCCCGCACCAGCTCGGCGACGAAGAAGCGCACGGGCTCCGTGGCGATCTCGTCTTCGGGGTAGAGGAACGGAGCCTCGGGGAGGGCAGCCTTGAGTGCCCCCAGGAGCGCAGGCACCCCGTGGCCATCCAGAGCGGAGATGCGATGGACCTCGGCGTCGAGCTCCGCGTCGACCCAGGCCGCCCATGCGTCGACTTCCCCGGCGGACGCCTCGTCGACCTTGTTCAGAGCGACGTGGACGGGGGCGGCGACACCTTCCAGAGCTCCGACGATCCGTGTCCGATCGTCGTCCACCGGAGGGCGTGTGGTGTCGACCACCACCAGGACGACATCCGCCTCCTGCAGCGCTTCCAACGCAGCGCCCAGCATGGACTTCTGGAGGAGATCCCGGGCCTCCAGCAGTCCGGGGGTGTCCAGGAAGATGAGCTGATGGCTGCCTTCGGTGAGAAGCCCCGTCACCCGCTGCCACGTGGTCTGCGCCTTGGGCGTGACGATGGACAGGTGCTCACCGACGAGCCGGTTCATCAGCGTCGACTTGCCCGCGTTGGGGCGGCCTACCAGGGCGACGTACCCGGCGCGGGTCGTCTCGCCACCGGAGGAGGGCGACGTCACGGGCGGATCATGGCTCACAGACGGGATCGGACGAAGGGGGCGGCGGGTTGGCGGAGGCGGACGGGACTCACATGTTTTCGGCGCCCGAAGCTACACCTGCCACCCGACCCCATGCCACCGGGAGATCCCGCCATGCAGCTCCCCTTCGCGGTCCGCAGTCTCGGGCAAGCGCTCTTCCGCAACGTCCACGTCAGGGTCAAGTCGGGCCTCAATGAAGGGATGAAGTGGAGCATCGTAACCAGTGGCCGCGGCTACGGTTCCGGCAGTTTCGGCAGGGAGCGCATCGACGTCCTTCGCGCCGTGGTGCGGCCTGGGGACTGCGTCTGGGACGTCGGGGCCCACAAGGGGTTCATGTCCTTGGCCGCCGCACGCTTGGTGGGACCCTCGGGCTCGGTCATCGCGGTGGAGCCGGCCGCTACCAACCGGTGGTTCCTTCATCACCACCTGGAGTGGAACGGAATCGACACGGTCACCGTGGTCCCCGTCGCCCTGTCGGGCGAACGCGGGGAAGCGGCCTTCGGCGGACGGGGCGACTCCCTGGCGTACGAGCTCGGCACCGGCGACGAGATCGTCGCCGTGCGCACGCTGACGGACCTGGTGGAGGAAGACGGCCTGCCCCCTCCCGATGTGCTGAAGATCGACGCCGAGGGTCAGGAAGCGGCGATCCTCGACGCAGGGGCCGAGGCCATCGGAGAGCATGCCGCCCTCCTCGTGTCCGTTCATGGTCGTGAGATGCACGAGGCGTGCACGCGCATCCTTGGAAACCGGGACTTCCGGATCTTCGAGTCATGGGAGATGGCGCGGTGTTCCGCCGATCCCGAGGCTCTCTGGACCAGCGACTACGATCTTCTCGCCGTGGGTCCGCAGCGCGCCGTCGACGTCGAGGCCCTGTCCGACCTTCCCCTCTTTCGGACGCCCTGACCGCGGTCGAGTCGGGCTACTCCGGAAGCAGGGGGATGTCGAAGCTGTTGGAACCTTCCACGATGTCGAGGCTCCGTTCGTAGAGCAGGTAGCCGGGGTACTGCGCCGATAGCGTCACCTCGCCCACCGCGACGTCGTCGAAGCGGTAGAGGCCCCGGCTGTCGCTGACCACCGTCCGGCCATCCAGCGTCACCGGCACGTCCGGCAGTCTCACCTGGGTCCCCGCCCGGACCACCACACCCTGGAGCGACGTTCCTTCGGGCTCGATGAGCCCTCCCCCATCGTCTCCACACCCTCCAACGAGGAGGGCAACGGCGAGCGCCGTCATCCGCGTGCGAATCATCGGCTTCAGTCGAGTCACGGTCATGGGGTAGAAAGCGTCTCGGTCTGCCACGGCCACGAGCGGCGGGCATCATTCAACGAGTCCGTGGGGAGGGTCTCCGGTTCCGATTGCATGGACCCGCCGAAGGCACCAATGTCTGGCACCGCGCGGTGCGTCCGATGGCCACCGCACTCGACTCTCATGCCGCTTCCAGCGGAGGTCATGTGCCTGGACTCCTGCCCGACGTCGATCCCGACGGACTCCTCGAGTATTCGGTGGTGTACACCGATCGTGCTCTGAATCACATGTCGCGCTCGTTCCAGAGCGTCATGAAGGACATTTCGGCGTCCTTGAAGGAAGTCTACAACGCCCCGGCGGCGGTCGTGGTGCCCGGAAGCGGAACCTACGGTATGGAGGCCGTGGCTCGACAGTTCGCCACCGGGCAGCGATGCCTCGTGATCCGAAACGGGTGGTTCAGCTATCGCTGGAGTCAGATCTTCGAAGTCGGTGGCATCCCCTCGTCGGAGATCGTCCTGAAGGCGCGAAGCGCCGAGCCAGGCTTCCAGAAGCCGTTCACGCCCGCACCCGTCGAGGAGGTCGTAGCCACCATCGAGCGCGAACGCCCCGGCGTGGTCTTCGCTCCTCACGTGGAGACGTCGGCGGGCATGATCCTGCCCGACGACTACCTGACGGCCGTGGCGGACGCCGTGCACGGCGTCGGGGGCCTCTTCGTCCTCGACTGCATTGCGTCGGGAACGGTGTGGGTCGATATGGGCGCAACCGGGGTGGATGTCCTGGTCAGTGCCCCGCAGAAGGGCTGGAGCGGGTCGCCATGCTGCGGCCTCGTCATGCTCGGAGAACGCGCCCTCGCCCGGATGGAGGAGACCACCAGCACGAGCTTCGCGTGCGACCTGGGGAAGTGGCATCAGATCATGCAAGCATACGAGAACGGTGGGCACGCGTACCACGCCACCATGCCCACGGACGGTCTTCGTGCGGTTGCCGACGTGCTGAGCGAAACGCGGCAGGTCGGCTTCGAGTCCGTGAAGGCGGCCCAGATCGAGCTCGGCCGGCGTGTGCGCGACCTTCTCGAGCGCGACGGCTTCCCCAGTGTCGCCGCGGAGGGATTCCAGGCGCCTGGCGTGGTGGTGAGCTACACCGAGGATCCCGACATCGCCAACGGCCGCAAGTTCGCCGAGGTGGGCCTCCAGATTGCGGCGGGCGTGCCACTCCAGTGTGACGAGCCCGCCGACTTCAGAACCTTCCGGATCGGGCTGTTCGGTCTCGACAAACTCGAGAACGTCGACAGGACGGTGGCGACCTTCGAAGACGCCCTTCATCGAATGAGGGCGCCCCAGCCCACCCAGGCCTGACAGACCGGGACCTCGGCACCGCATCCAAAGGGGTACGCACTCATTCGCGATTCGATTCGCGTCGCATGAGCACTCACTCCCGTTGGCGCCTACTTCTCGCGGGGATCACCCTCGGACTCACCGCGTGTGAAGATCCCACCGGTCCGCCGGGTATCGCCCTCCTGCTCCAGGTGGAGGTGATCTCCAGCGAACCGGCGCCTGCCGGCGCCCCGCCCTACGAGGGCCCCGCCGCGGCTCCGGGCATCGAGAGCATCGACCTCAACGAAGTGGCGCTCGCCATCGGGGGGTTGGAGCTCATCGCGTCCACCATCAACGGGACGGAGGACTTCCTTCTCGAAGAACCGGTCGTGGTGCCTCTCCGATTGTCCGGAGACCCCACGCTGGCCCTTTCTACGCCCGTTCCCACGGACGAGTACCGTGCCATCGACGTCTTCGTCGACAAGCTTGATCCCGGCGTGCCGGCGGACGACGCCCTCATCGAGGTGTTTCCCAGCCTGGAGGGCTCGAGCATTCTGATTCGAGGGTCCCTCGTGAGAAACGGGGTGGAGGAGCTGTTCGCCTTCACGTCCCCGTTGTCCGCGCGGAGGCAGGACGTCTTTCCGGCCGCGCGACGCTTCAGCTCGACGTTTCGGAGCGTTGCCCTCTACACCCTCACCGTCGAGCCGGACGGGTGGTTCGACGCGGGGTTCGGAGAGCTACTGGACCCCAACGATCCGGCGGACCAGGCGGCCATCGAGGCGAACATCGCCGCCTCCATGGAGTTGATTCAGGGCTGAGGCTACCTTGGCGGGTCTCCGAGACGACCCCCAGGAGCACAGATGCCGCCTCCCCTCACGCTTCGTAGGCTGCTGGCGCCGCTGCTCCTTCCCCTCCGCAACCGAATCCGCACCGGACCCAATCAGGGGCGCTGGTGGAGCTTGGCGTCGGGCCGTTACCTGAAGGGTACGGTCGAGCAGGTGCGCATGGACCTGCTCGAGCGAGTGATCCCCGAGGGGTCGGTGGTGTGGGATGTGGGGGCTCACCACGGATACGTCTCCCTCCACGCGTCCCGCTGCGTCGGACCGAGCGGGGTCGTGTACGCCTTCGAGCCGTCGCCGTACAACCTGGAGTATCTTCGCCGTCATCTGGCGTGGAACGCCACCGAGAACGTCGACCTGAAGGCCCTCGCACTAGCCGGAGAAAAGGGCACGGCGACCCTCGGAGAAACGGGGTCGTCTCGCACGTTCCGGCTCGGAACGAAAGGCGTCTCCGTGGAAACCGCCTGCCTCCCGAGCCTTCTGAGCGACGAGGGTCTGCTCTCCCCGGATGTCTTGAAGCTGGATGTGGAGGGGGCCGAAGGCGAAGTCCTGGAAGCAGCGGTCGGCCACTTGAAACCCTCGGCGCTGATCCTGGTGGCGATCCACTCCATGGACAACTACCGGCGGGTCCGACGGACGCTCGAAGGAGCGGCCTTCACCGTGGTGGACTCCGCGGGCACGCGGCGCCTCAAGAAGGACGAGCCGGGTGCCTGGTCCGATGATCCGGACCTGCTGGCCTATGGCCGCGCGGCGGTGGATCCGGGGGACAGGGTGCGCGCACTCCTCGAACGGATTTGACGGAGCGTTGAAATCGGCGCAGGACCGCGTCGGGCTTCGGACTCGGTTCGCTGCGAAGTAGCCACCCACGCTCCGCGCGGGTCCCCGTACTCCTCGCTCACTCGCCTCACCCTCCTTCTCCTGCATCCGATTTGAACGCTCCTCTGAGCTGAAGGGGTGAGAGGTCCTCCCTCAACGCAGAAAACCCCCAGGACCTGAGTCCTGGGGGTTTTCCAGCATAAAGCCGGCGACGACGTACTCTCCCACCGGGCGCCCCCGGCAGTACCATCCGCGCTGCAGAGCTTAACGACCGTGTTCGGGATGGGAACGGGTGTGGCCTCTGCGCAATTATCGCCGACAATCTCAGCGGCGGGCCGTTGAAATCGGCGCCTGGCGTCGTCGCGTTTCACCTCGGTCGCTGCGAAGTAGGATTTACCTACTCCTCACTCCCTCGGCTCACGCTCCTACCCAGTCATCCGATTTGAACGGCCCTATCGGACCGTTTCAACGGAAAGTGCCCGCCTAATGCGAGAACAAAGGTCGAGAGAGAATTGAAAGCCTGGCCGTGACGGCCGCTCACCTCGCGTGGAGGTGTGGCTACTGGTGTCGAAACCGGAGGGGAGGAACTGGTCAAGCCACTCGGGCGATTAGTACAGCTCAGCTACACGTGTTGCCACGCTTCCACTTGCTGCCTATCAACGTGCTAGTCTCGCACGGCCCTTCTGAGACCCGAAGGTCTGGGAGTATTCATCTTGGAAGGGGCTTCCCACTTAGATGCTTTCAGCGGTTATCCCTGCCCGACGTAGCTACCCGGCGATGCCCCTGGCGGGACAACCGGTACACTAGTGGTCGGTCCTTCCCGGTCCTCTCGTACTAGGGAAGGCTTTCCTCAATACTCCAACGCCCACGACGGATACAGACCGAACTGTCTCACGACGTTCTGAACCCAGCTCATGTACCGCTTTAACCGGCGAACAGCCGGACCCTTGGGACCTTCTCCAGCCCCAGGATGCGATAAGCCGACATCGAGGTGCCAAACCGCCCCGTCGATGTGAACTCTCGGGGGCGATAAGCCTGTTATCCCCGGCGTACCTTTTATCCGTTGAGCGACGGCCCTTCCATTCGGAACCGCCGGATCACTAACGCCTACTTTCGTACCTGCTCGATCCGTCGATCTCGCAGTCAAGCTCCCTTTTACGTTTACGCTCTTCGTGCGATTACCGACCGCACTGAGGGAACCATTGCGCGCCTCCGTTACTCTTTGGGAGGCGACCGCCCCAGTCAAACTACCCGCCTGCCACGGTCCCCGGGATGGATTCACATCCCTGGGTTAGAGCCTCAACATCACAAGGGTGGTATTTCACCGGTGGCTCCACGACTGCTAGCGCAGCCGCTTCAAAGCCTCCCACCTATGCTACACATATAATGCCGAGACCCAATAGCAGGTTGTAGTAAAGGTGCACGGGGTCTTTTTGTCCTGTCGCGGGTAATCGGTATCCTCACCGATACTCCAATTTCGCCGAGCTTGTGGAGGAGACAGCGCCCAGATCGTTACGCCATTC
>CALJKZ010000631.1 GCA_937983085.1 uncultured Gemmatimonadales bacterium | reverse complement strand
TTCGCGAGCTTCTGCCCCGGTCCGTCGATGTGGTCATTGGAGGCGCGGGCGCGGCCCCCCACGAAGAGGAGTGGGAAGTGGCCGGAATCGTGCACCCGGGAACGTTGTCGAACTTCCGAGACATCCTCCACCGCCGAGACGTCTGAGGAAGTGAGCCAAGCCCCGGAGACCTCGTGAGGCGATGGCTGCGTAAGATCCGCGGAGCGTTGGGCATCGCTTTCGCGTGGGCAGCCTCGTGGGCGGTCGCGGAAACAGTGATCGTCGGCGGTCTCGTCCTCGCAGGGGGGAGCACGCTGCCAGCCGGAGCGTTGGGGGCGATCGCCCTCTCCGGCGCAGGCGTCGGCTTTCTCAGCGGCCTGGCTTTCTCGGCCGTCTTCGGAGCCATCAATCGCCACCGTACTCTGGATGATATCCGGGTTGGTCCAACAGCCCTTCTGGGCGCGGCCGCGGGCGGCATCGTTCCCGCCCTCATCAGCGCCAGCACTATCGCCCCGGGCCTGGCCCCCGGGGTGTTCGTGCTCATGAACCTCTTCATCGGAGCCATGATGGGCACTGCGACCGCCGTGGGCATCGTGCGGCTTGTCCGGATGGACGCGACCGCCATCGAAGGGCCGCCGGAGTCGGCGTCGCTACCCACCACGGGTGACGACGCCGGAGCCTCCGGAGGGGAGGGAGGACTCCGCGACGATTGACGGTAGCGAAGGGTGTGGCGACCCGATCGGAGGCATTGCACCCGCGGAGGACGCCGGCGCCTCAGGTCAGAGAGGCCCGACTTCCGCGGGGGGACAGCGACCCGACGTCATCGTTGGCCAGGATTCGCTCGACCAATCCGGCAGTGCGGGCGGGTAGGATCCGCTCCGATGGACGAGACCAGAGTCGCACGGGGAGTCGCCGGAGATGAGCCTCCAAGAGCCGCCGTGGCGTAAGCTCCTCGTCGATGATGCTGGCCAACTCCTCTTCCTGCTTCCACAGGAAGGCGAGGGCGCGGGCCTCCATCTCCAACAGCCGACGCTCGCCGGTCTCGTTGAGCGCGCTCTCGTGTCCGATGGTCCCGGTGGGCCCCATCTTCCACAACGTCTGCCGGTGGGACGTAACGCGGGCGGCGAAGTCGCCGGTGGAGCCCGCCTCTTCGATGGCTCGCGCGGCCTCGGTTATGCGACGCTCGCTGGCGCCACCGATGTTCTGGTAGGCGAGAAGTCGGCGAAGGACGTTCTCCGCTACGTCACCGTGGAGCTCGTAGACCTTCTCGGGCGTCCACGGATCACAACGCTGGCAAGGGACCCCGAGACCGATGCGCCCGTCTTCGCCTCTGAGGGGGTAGACCCACCACCCCAGGTCGTAGCGCAGGGCCCGGAGGGTGCTGTTGCAGTACGGGCAGGTCTCGCGCCCATGCCACGCCGCCCAGCCGAATCGGCGCCACCGGAGTACGTCGGCGACAGGGGTATCCTCCCAGTCGATGGCCATGTCTCCGTCGGAAAAGCCGATGGCGTCCCCGATGAATTGAAGGGCGCCGAAGGTGTACGCGGTGACCTTGGAGCGCCGGCTCTCGTAGGAGGCCTTCCGCTTCCGCAGTTCCCGGCCGTACCGCCACCAGGCCTGTTCGACGAGGGTGGCATCCCCCACCCGGATGAGGGTCATGGAGCTGGCTCGGAAGAGAGCCACGTTGGCGGTGGTCACCAACGGCCGCGCGTGATCGTGACAGATCCGCTCGAGCTCGTGGAGCGCCGCCTCCCGTTCCTCTATCGGGGCGAGATTCCAACGATGGCAGCTGTCGCACACGGCCCAGAGTCGGCCGCGGACGGGATCGAAGGCCACCTTTCTGCCCCGGGGCATCCGGTGGAGCTGGCCGTTCTCGGGGAATGGGGCACGACAAAACAGACACCGCAGGAATAGTCCAATGGTGCTGATCGCGTCCGTCGTCGTCATCTTCGCCCCTGAAGCGCTCTTCGAGGCGGGCCCCTGCCCGCTTGCGCTTCCTTCCCAAGATTATCAGAACCAAGGGGCGCGCGCCAAGTTCCCGCTCGCTGTGAGCACGACGCACGAACCGCAGTGAGTACGACCCACGAACCGAGGTGGCTGGTGAACGATGTGCTGGCAGGACGGGTGGCCCTGGTCACCGGAGGGAGCCGGGGGATCGGTGCGGCGACGGCCATGGCTCTCGCGGATGCCGGTGCGAGGGTCATCGTCACCCACCGGGACAGCGAGGAGGGAGCGCGCCGGGTGGTGAGGGCCCTGCCGGGGGCGGGGCACCGGTATCACCAGGCCTCGGCCACGGATTCGCGCGCCCTCAACGCCCTTGCCCAGGACGTCGCCGCCACCGAAGGTCGTCTCGACGTCCTCGTGAACAATGCCGCCATGACGAAGGTCATCCCCCACGACGACCTTCACGCCCTCGACGACGACTTCTTCGACCGCGTCATGGACACCAACGTTCGTGGGGCCTTCGCCACCATTCGCGCCTTCCGGAAGCTCCTCGACGGGGAAGGTGGCGGTGTCATCGTGAACATCTCGTCGCTGGCATCGCGAAAGGGAAACGGCAGCAACGTCGCGTATTGTGCATCGAAGGCAGCTTTGGACAACATGACGCTCTCCCTGGCCCGAGCCCTGGCGCCCGGAATCCGGGTCTTGTCCGTGGCACCCGGCCTCGTGGACACCGAACTCACCCGGAGCTGGGATGCGGATCGCAGACAGGAGATGCTCGACCGGACGCCGCTGGGCCGCCTCGCCACCGTAGACGATGTTGCGGAGGCGGTCCTGGCAGCGGTGGTCTCCCTCCCTTCGACCACCGGCGTTTCCATTCCTGTGGACGGTGGTCGTCCCCTGGGCGGATGAGCTGGTCCACTCGCGCTGCGACCCGTCAAACCAATGAACTCCAACACCGGCCGACACGATGAAACGTCGCGACTTCACTCGACTGGGTGGCCTCGGTGCCGTGGGCCTGTGGCTTGGCGTGGGTGACAGCCCTCGCATCCCACGCGGGCTTCCAGCGCTCGATGCGCCGCGCTCGGGACCGTCCCACACGCCGGCGGCCACACCGCCGCTGCAGCCCTTGCAGGTGGACGGGTCCCGCTTGGCTGCTCGCATGCGCACCCTCGCCACCTTTGGTGCGAACGACGACGGGGGGATCGATCGGGTGGCGTTCAGTGACGCCAACGTCGCCGCCCTCGAGTGGATCGAAGGACTCCTCACCGATGCCGGTTTCGCCGTGGAGCGCGATCTGGTAGGCAACCTGGTCGCCCGCAAGCCAGGCTCCGTGGACGGCCTCCGGCCCATTGTCTTCGGGTCACATGCCGACTCGGTGCCCGGCGGCGGCAACTACGATGGCCAGGTCGGCGTCATGGGCTCCGTGGAGGTGGCCACCGTCCTAGCCGATGCAGACCACACCACCCGTCACCCCCTGGAGGTGGTGATCTTCACCAACGAAGAGGGAGGCAAGACCGGTAGCCGGGCTCTGGTGGGTGAAGTCGAACCCTTCGAGCTGGAGATCGAGACGGCATCGGGACTTTCCATCGGCGAGGGCATCCGCAAGCTCGGGGGCGATCCCGGCCGGCTGGACGACGCGCGCCGGAGGGAGGGGTCGATGGCGGCCTTCCTCGAGCTGCATGTCGAGCAGGGAGCCGTCCTCGACGAGGACGGTATCGACATCGGAGTCGTCGAGG
>CALJKZ010000630.1 GCA_937983085.1 uncultured Gemmatimonadales bacterium | reverse complement strand
CATCGACGGCCTGGCGGAGCAGGCGCTCTTCGGTGGGTCCGTCCAGGGCGGTGTGCAGCTCGTGGATCCATCCGTGTACGGCGATCTCGTGCATCCCCGATTCCTGGATGAGCGCTCCCTGCTCGGGCGCCAGCTTCAGGCTCCACGCCGGGAAGAAGAAGGTGGACGGAACGTTCTCCCGGTTCATGAGCTCCACCACCCGGGGGAGAGCCACGCGCGAGCCGTACTGACCCTGGGAGAGCGGCCCGATGCTCACTTCGCCGGTGCGCAGACCCTGAACCGTTTCGTTGTCGACGTCGTACGAAAGGAGGACGGCCACCCGGGCACCGCCCGGCCAGGAGTCGGGGTTGAGGTCGCGCCCGGCCCGAACCTGATTCACCGCGGCGCGTACCGTCTCCTCGGACCAGTTCCACGGCTCCTCGGCGGACTCCGACGGTTGGGCGCGCGGCGCTTCCGTGATGGTGCAGCCCATCAGGGCGACGAGACCGACCCAGGCCGCCGTGCGGACGAAGAAGGAGGAGGACAGGGTGCCGGACGTCATGAGGGCGCTCCGCTCGGGTACGTTCAGAGGGGGAGCCTGAGCCTATCCTCCGCGACGGGTCCAGACCAGCACCGCGCCCGACCCACCGATGGTACCGTAGAACGTCGATGCCTCGATGGGTTCGAGGATGGCGATGCTCTCGATGGCGTTGGCGTCGATGTCCAGGGCGCCCACGCCGGTGATGGGTATTCCGTCGAGGACGATGAGCGCGCACGTGCCCATGCCACCGGCGGTGCGGGCCTGCTGGAGCGAGACGCAAAGGCCTAAGGGGTCGCTGTCGAGCGTCAGGTTCTCGGGACGAACGATGCGGATGTTGGCCTGCCCCGTGCGCTCGAGGATGGCGCCCACATCGAGCTTCACGGTGATGGCGTCGATGCGGTCGCGGCCGATCCAGCGATTCCCGAGCTGGGCGGGCGTCAGTCCCATGAGACCCAGTTCCTGCTCGGCCTGCTCCTCCACGGAAACCTCCAGCCCCTCGAGCCCGATGGGCTCGGGGACCAGCATGAGCTCGAGAGCGGCCAGCCCTTCGGTCCTCAGCGCGATGAGAGGAGAGCGCGTCTCGAAGTACCCGAAGCGCTCGGCGACGACGTAGTACTCGCCTGCCTCGGGGGGACTGATACGGAAACGGCCCAACGAGTCGGCCAGGGCCCGCGCACGCTCGTCACCGTCGCGCTCCACGAGGATGACGATGGCGCCGCCCACGGGCGCTTCGTTCTCCTGGTCCAGGATCCGGCCCTCGATGGTCTGGGCCGACGAGGGGCCGACGAGGACCAGGGCGAGCCCCACGGCGAGGAGGCTCACGCGAGCGATTCGACTTGAAGATGGGCGCATGGCAGGCTCCGTTCGGTCGAATCTACGTGGACGACCGGTGTTCGTTTCCCCCCGACGCCTCGTTACGCCGGCACGCTCATGACGCCGCGGCTCACGGGCACCGCGCTTCCCCCGACGCGTACAGCCGAGGTCGCTCCGGCCGTCCGCTCCGCCTCGACATAGAGGAGGCTGGGCCGGCCCATCTCGATGCCCTGTTCCACCGTCCAGCGCAGCGACGCTTCGTCGCGACCGTCGGCGGCGGAGAGGTAGCCCGCCAGCGCAGCCGCGGCAGAGCCGGTGGCCGGATCTTCCGTCACTCCCGAGCCGGGCGCGTACATCCGCACGTGGACGTCGACCCCGGGGCCTTCGCCCTCCATACACACCAGGTAGACGTGATGGGCCCACGCGTCGGCCAGCATCCGCTGCCACCGGGCGGTGTCCAACCTCGACCTCCAGACGGCGTCGAGGGTCTTCACCGGGATGACGAAGTACTCGAGACCGCACGACACCATCTCGGGAATCAGTGCGGACCCACCGGGCCCGGATCCTCCGATGTCGGACTCGTCGAGCCCCACCATGGCCGCCAACTCCGACACGGGATGGGGTGACGGGCGATGCTCCGGGAGGATGGCGGTGGTGAACCGGGCGAACACCGGGCGACCCCCTTCGAAGCGCACCGTCACGGGGACCGGACCCACGTTCTCCTCGAGAAGGAGGCCCGCGTCGCCGTCCCCCTCGGGAAGGTCCGGGAGCCGGGGCCCGCCGTCGCCGGTCCATGCTCCGGAAGCCAGGAACAGAGCCGTACCCACCGTGGGATGTCCTGCGAAGGGGACCTCACGCGCCGGCGTGAAGATCCGGACGCGGGCGGTGCCCTCAGGGGTCTCGGGAGGGCCGAGGAAGACCGTCTCCGAGAGGTTCATCTCCAGGGCCACCCGTTGCATCGTCTCGGTGGACAGATGGGTCGCTCCGGGAAAGACGCCCAGGGGATTGCCGCCGAAGACGCGGTCGGTGAACACGTCGAGGGTGTGGAAATCGAGGTCCATTTCGGGGTTCTGTCAGGCGGAGGTCGGTGGTGGATCCCGGGAAGCTGCGTGACCCGGGGCCGCAGCGGCAACCGATTCCGTCCTCTCGATGCAATCGCAGCAGTCCGATCATTCAGGAGTACCTAGGTACGCATGACCGAACCGACCTCCCGCGGCACTGTGACCGTCGGGGTGATCTCCGACACGCACGGGCTGCTTCGACCGTCCGCTCTGGCCGCCCTCGAAGGCAGTGACGTCGTGCTCCACGCGGGCGATGTGGGCGGCCAGGACATCCTCGACGCGCTGCGCGACATCGCGCCTCTTCACGTAGTGCGGGGCAACACCGACCACGGCACCTGGGCTGAATCGCTCCCGCGGACGGAGGTGGTCACGGTTCATGGCGCGCAGATCTACATGGTCCACGACATCGCGGACCTGGATCCCGCACCTGCAGCGGCGGACTTAGACATGGGCGTGTTCGGCCCCTCCCACAGACCCGAAGTGACGTCCCGAGACGGGGTCGTCTACTTCAACCCGGGAGCCGCGGGGCATCGCCGGTTCAGCCTTCCCGTGACGGTGGGCCGTGTCCAGGTCACCGCGTCCGGCGTCGAGGATCCGGAGATCGTCCACATCGAGGCCGCGTCATGATCGGCCGGACCTGGGGGGCGCTCTGGCAGGGGTGGGCCGTGCGCGGCGCCATGACGACCGTCTTCGTGGCCCTTGCCGCGTGCGGCAGTCCCGTAGACGTGCCCGACCCCGTGGAGGACGATCCCACCGGCGTGTGGCAGTTCAGCGACACCAATGAGGAGATCACGCTCGAGCTCGACGCCGACGGGACGTTCCAGCGCGTCACGGCGGCGACGACGGCCATGCAGTGTGGCCGTGACTCCGGCAGCTGGAGCGTGAACGGCGACGCGTTGGTCCTCAGCCTGGATGCGACGTCGGGGGGAGGGCAGGACCGGTTCACGTTCTCGGTGGACGGGGCAGTCCTCATCCTGTCCGAGACCGGGGGAGCCCCACGCTCCTTCTCCACGGTAGCCGCCGGGGCGAGTTGCGTCGACTATGGCTTCGGCGACTGGGAAGGCACGCTCTCGGCGACCATCGACGGTGACCCGCTGGCGTTCGCCGACGTCGAAGTGGAAGTGGACATCGAAGGCGGATCGCTGCGGATCGTCAGCCTCTGGCGTCCGTGCCCGACATGCCCTACCGAAGATCCGCAGTTGATTCTCGAGATCGACGCGCCGGGTGAGCTCGAGACCGGTACGTACTCCGTCCAGAACTTCGTGGGCGCGGAGATGACCATGTTCGCCTTCTACCACCCGGTTCCGGACGATCCCGACTTCGAGGGCTTCAGCACGGAGCGGCTGACGCCCCCCGGCGAGTTCGCGCTCATGGCCGTGGCCGACGAGAGCGTGTCCGCGACGTTCTCCTTCCGGGGCAACCCTCGGAGGGACGGCGACACCGCTCCCGACGGGAGCACGTTCACCTTGGTCACCGATGGTGTCGTGGAGTTGGTCTACCGGTGACCCGTTCGGGAGCGGATCCTTCTGAGGGGGCCGCTGCCACCGACGTGCGCATCGTGGGGGAGGGAGACCGCCACCTCCTGCGCTCAGTGGCGGAGGGTGTGTTCGACCGTCCCGTCGACGACACGCTCCTCGCGGAGTTCCTGGGTGATCCGCGTCATCATCTCGCCGTAGCCGTCGACGACGACACTGTGGTGGGGATGGCGTCCGCGCTGCATTACATCCACCCGGACAAGCCGGCCGAGTTGTGGATCAACGAGGTGGGGGTCGCCGATGCCGCACGCGCACGAGGTCTGGGCGGGCGACTGGTTCAAGCGCTGCTCGACCACGGCCGGCTCCTCGGGTGCGGAGGCGCTTGGGTCCTCACCGAACCGGACAATGAAGCGGCCCGCGCCCTCTACACAGGGCGCGGCGGGCGACCTCAGTCGGCCGTCCTTTTCGAGTGGAGTCTCGCGGACGCCCCGCCCACGTAGAAGGCCAATGTCGCGAGACACCCCGCGGTACCCCACTATGGGGCCTCGCCAACGCCTCACTGCGGGGCCTCGTCGACGCCCCTACGACCGGTCACCGCCCCCGCCCCACCCGTTTCCGGAGTCGCCCGACCCATGAGCCGACGCTGGCCCTTGATGGTGATCCTCCTGTTCGCCCTCCCGCTCTCGGGCTGCCGATCGTGGCAGCCTGCGGGGATGTCCCCGGAAGCGCTCCTCGCAACCGAGCCTCCCCCTCAGGTTCGCGTCACCCGGTCCGATGGTGAGGTCCTCACCCTGATCGTGCCGGAGATCCGGGCCGGGGCCATGGTGGCCACCGGCGCCCCGGGCGCCGTCATGCTCGAAGACATCCAGCTCCTCGAGGTGAGGCGAGTCGACGTCTGGAGAACCGTCGCCTTCGCCCTGCCCGGAGCCATTCTCCTGGCCGTCATCGGAAAGGAGTCGTGTCGTTGCTGACCGACCGCAGCGGGTGACCCGCCACCGTCCGCACCATCCCTCGGGTCGTGGGTAGAGACCCCCTCGGGAACCACAACGAGGAGACAATCCATGAGCGACAGCCTCGAGTGGCGGTACCACCGCCCTGGCTGAACGAGCTGCAAACGCACGCAAGAGTTTCTTGCGAAGAACGAGATCGAGGACCGCGATGTCCAGAGCGCCGGCAAGGAGCCCATCGAGGGTGACGAGGCGCTGGCGGTCCTGAAAGGCGCCCACGAGCTGTACGTGGCGAAGGGCCGGAAGACCGTTCATTTCGATCTCCGGAAGGACCGCCCTGCCGACGCCGAGCTCCTGGCACTGATGCTGGGTCGAAGCGGCAAGCTGCGGGCGCCGACCCTCCGGGTGGGCAAGAAGGTCATCGTCGGATTCAACGCCGACCTGCTGGAGTCGACCCTGGGCTGACCGGGTCCGCGTCCATATACGAATCGCCCGGGGCCCCGATGGGTGCCCCGGGCGTTTTCACGTCGTCTCCGGAGTGGAGTCAGCCCTCGACGTGGTGTCGTGATGTCACCTCAATGGGAGACCGAGAGCCCCTCCACACGGATGCTGGGAATCACGTGATTGATTCTCACTCCGTAGATCCCGTCGGTGCGTCCCGCCATGCCCGCGTTCTCGGTGGAGTGGACCACCTGCCCGTTGATGACGAACTCGATCTCGTCCGCGCCGACGCGGACTTCGAGATCGTTGGATGCGGCGCCGCTGTTGATGGCGTCGTGGGGCGTGCGACCCATGATGTCGTGCACGGTCTCGTTGTTCGCACGGTGCTTGATGATGTACGTCCCGTTCTGAGCGATGAGGAAGTACATGTAGTTCTGGCCGTCGGTGTCCAGACGGCTGCCACCGTAGAAGAGACCGTAGTAGTTGGGGTGGCTGCTGGGCTCGAGGAGGTCGAACGTCGCCGAGAGCGTGAACTCCCCGGACGCCGTCTGGTCCTCGTCCCAGATGATGGCCGCAGGGCCGGTGCGCACCTCGAATCCCCCGTCCACGGGGGTGATGGTGACCTCGGGCACGTCGTCGGGATCGGCCGCGTTTGTGGACCGGTCCACGCGCATCATGAGGTCTTCCTGCCCCTGGACCGCGACGGGAAGCGCGATCAGGACGGCGAGGGCTGCCATCGAGAGTCGACGGATCATGCGAACTCCTTGTCAAAGGGGACGATGAAGCTACGGTCGCCGCGCGCGGGGGCCAGTCCCCCGGTGGGCCGCAGCAATGGGTCGATATCTACGACTCGCATTCAGGCCGGTTGCAGCAGGATCGGCTCGTCGACACTCTGTCCCGTTCCGTCGACATCGGCGGCGGATTCCCCGTGCCAGCGAGATGCATGTCCAAGACGCGAGACCTCGGCGTCAGGTCCCGTCTGACGCTTCTGGCGCTGCTCGTACAGGCGGCTCTTATTCCTCAAGCGGCAGGCGCCCAGGTTACGGAAGACACGACGCCTTTGACCGCCGCCGAGGCGCAGCGGGCCATCGAAGGCCGCCAGGTCAACGAGCAGGAAGAGGAGGGGCTCGCCTCCCTCACCATCCGTGAACTCATGGACAGCCTGGGCGTTCCGGGCGTGAGCGTCGCGGTGATCCGGGGCTTCGAGATCCACTGGGCCAAGGGCTACGGCATCGCCGATGTGGAAACGGGGCAGCCGGTAGACGTCGAGACCATGTTCCAGGCCGCCTCCATCAGCAAGCCGGTGGCGGCCATGGGTGTGATGGTCGCCGTGGAGGACGGCCTCTTCGGACTCGACGACGACATCAACGACATCCTCCGCAGCTGGCGACTCGACGGCGAGGGCTTCACCGAGCGCCGTCCGGTCACCCCCCGCACGCTCACGAGCCATACGTCGGGTCTCGGCGACGGCTTCGGCTTCCCCGGGTACGACCCGGACGTTCCGCTGCCCACACCCGTGCAGATTCTCGACGGCCACGAGCTGTCCAACGTCGGCTCGGTCTTCATGGAGCGGGAGCCCCTCACCTTCTACGAGTACTCCGGCGGGGGCGTCACCGTCATGCAGGTGGCGTTGGCCGACGCCCGAGGTCGGCCCTTCGAGGAGGTGCTCGCCGACGATGTGTTGGGCCCCCTCGAGATGACGCGGAGCTCGTTCCTCCAGCCCATCTCGCCGGAGCATGATCGGAACGCCGCCCGAGCTCATGGCCGGGAAGGCGAGTCCATGGGGGCCAAGTGGCGCGTCTATCCGGAGCTGGCGGCCGCCGGGCTGTGGACGACGCCCACCGACCTCGCGCGCTTCGTCATCGAGGTCCAGAAAGCCCTTCGCGGCGACGCCGGCACGGTCATCGCCCGCGCCTCCGCGCTGGAGATGACGAACCCCGTGGGCGTCGGTCCCTTCGGCGTCGGCTTCAGCGTCGAGTCCCTGCGGGAGGGCTGGTACTTCGGGCACGGCGGCAGCAACTGGGGCTTCCGGGCCCGGATCATCGGACACCGGGTCAAGGGCTACGGTTACGCCATCATGACCAATGCCTCGGCTGGCGGTGTCATCGCCAACGAGATCGGTCGCCGGATCCAGGAGGTCTACGGATGGGACTCGGTGTCGGAGGGTGTGCGCCGTGGCTACGGGCGTACGCCCGACGAGGACCGATGAAGCTCCGACAGGGGTGGGTTGCGGCCGGGGTGGTGGCGGGAGCCGTCAGCGTCGTGATGCTGGACGGAGCCCCCACCGAGGTCGTGGGCGCCGAAGCGGTGACGTCGGATCTCTCCGAGATGGTTGACGCCGCTCGTGACTTCCGCGCCGGACTCGATCCTGAGCAGCGAGTTGCCGCGACGTTCGCTCTCGACGACGACGAAGAGCGAACGCGCTTCCACTTTATCCCCTCGGAGATGTTCGAGCGCAGGGGCGTGATGATCGCCGACCTCGACGACGACCAGCGGGCGCGGGCCCATCGGCTCCTTGCCGCCGGGCTGAGCAGCCAGGGGCACCTGACCGTTCGGCAGATCATGGAGCTCGAGGACGTCCTTCTCGCTCTGGAAGGCGGGGCCCGCTTCGCTCGGGACCGGGACGAGTACCTCTTCGCCTTCTTCGGGGAACCGTCCACCAGCGAGCCGTGGGCGTGGCGCTTCGAAGGGCACCACCTCTCTCTCCACTTCACGGTCCTGGGCGACGACCTGGCTGTGATGACGCCGGCCTTCGCAGGTGCGAATCCGGCCGAGGTGCGTGAAGGGCCGCAACGGGGCCGGCGCGTCCTCGGGGATCGCGAGGATGCGGGCCGAGCCCTGTTCGTCGCCCTCGACCCGGACCAGCGAGTCGCGGCCACCATTGCGGCCGAAGCGCCGCGGGACATCGTCACCGGCGCCGAGAGCACGGTGGATCCCCTGGACCCCGTCGGCATCCGGGGCGTCGAGCTGAATGGCGAACAGCGTGCACTCCTTCGCGCCTTGATCGAGGTGTACCTGGGGCTCATGAGCGACGAGATCGCAGACCGACGGCGGGGGGAGCTCCTCGACGCAGGGTTGGACGACGTCACCTTCGGATGGGCCGGAAGCGTAGAGGAAGGACAGCCCCACTACTACCGCGTCCAAGGCCCGACCTTCCTCATCGAGTACGACAACACCCAGAACGGAGCGAACCACATCCACTCGGTGTGGAGGGAGTTCGACGGCGACTTCGGCCGCGATCTCCTTCGCGAACACCGGGCCCGCCACCACCATGAGTGACGGCCCTCGGCGTGCGCTGGTGGTGGCCGGCGCCTTGGCGTGTCTCGCCGTGGCGAACCCGCCTGTCGCCCTGGCTCAGGCGGGCGGCAGCATCATCGGAGCGTTCGCGGGGGCCAACACCACCGAGCAGGAATGGAGCCCCGACGCCGACGTCGAGCGCGTGACGGGGTTCACGCTGGGAGCGTTCGTCGAGGCCGTCACACCCCTGTCCGGGTTCACCGTCCTCGCGGAGGGCGCCTTTGCCCAGCGGGGCGGCGACGTGGTGAACGCCGGTACGGCGTCCGTGGAGGGGGCGGTGCGCACGGACTACCTGTCGGTGAGTGTGCGCGCCAAAGCGACGGTGGATGCCGGACCCGCTCGGGCCCATCTGGCCGCGGGACCCGTCTTCGAGAACGTTCTTCGCAGTCGGGTGTCGCCGGGCTTCCAGTCCATCCTCGAGCGCGAGGGCCGTTCGGCCTTCGGGATCCTGATGGGAGCCGGCGTCGACGTCGGGATCGGCCAGGGCAGGCGAATCGGTGTCGAGGCCAGGCTCTTCGATGGATTGAGCGACGCCTACAGTGGCGATTTCATCTCGGTGAGAAACCGGTCGTGGGAAGCCGTCGTACGCTTCGGCATTCCCATGGGTCAGTGACGCGTGAGGACCACCCAACAACACGAGGAGTGACATGAGCCCGACACGTCGAGACTTCCTTCGGACCACCGGCCTCGTCGGGGCGGGACTCGCGCTGGGCGGTACCGCCTGCGCCCCGGCAGATGAAGGCGCGGGGGCTGCCGACGCGGCGCCTGCGCCGAAGCGCATCCTGATTCTCGGCGGTACCGGCTTCATCGGACCCCACATGGTCCGGTATGCGATGGAGCGGGGCCACCAGGTTTCCACCTTCACACGTGGCCGCAGGGACGCCGAGCTCCCCGAGGGTGTCGAGCAGCTCATCGGCGATCGCAACGACGACCACAGCGCCCTCGAGGGCCGGACGTGGGACGTCGTCCTCGACAACAACACCCAGGACTACCGTTGGGTGCAGACGAGCACGGAGCTCCTGGCCGACGCTGCGGATCATTACGTCTTCGTCTCGTCCATCTCGGCGTACGCCCTGGAGGGATTCGGGTGGGACAACGCCGACCGCATCCTTCGGGAGCCGGCGGTGGACGAAGATCATCCGAGGGTTCCGCGGCCGGAGGGATGGGAGTTCGGCGACGATGCCCCGTACGGCCTCATGAAGACCCTGGGCGAGGACATCGTCCACGAGGCCTTCCCGGGCCGGGCGACGGTGGTGCGCCCGGGTCTCATCGTAGGTCCCGGCGACACCACGGACCGCTTCACCTACTGGCCGGTGCGACTCGACGAGGGGGGCGAGGTACTCGCTCCCGGCAACCCGGAGCACGCCATCCAGATCATCGACCAGCGCGACCTCACCGAGTGGATCGTCCGGCTGGCAGAGAATGGCACGACGGGCGACTTCAACGCCACCGGTCCCGCCGATCGCTTGGCCATGGGTTCGTTCCTCGACCAGGTGGGCGAGGCCGCCCGCAATTCGTACGAGCTCACTTGGGTCTCCGAGGACTTCCTGGAGAGCCAGGGGGTCGCGCCGTGGAGCGACCTGCCTGCCTGGATCCCGGGAGATCCCCTCATGTTCGTGAACGTCGACGATGCGGTGGCCGCCGGCCTGACCTTCCGTCCCCTGTCGCAGACCTCGGCGGACACCTTGGCGTGGGACGAGACGCGGCCCGCGGAAGCCCGCGAGAACCGGCGCTTCGGGATGAGTCGGGCTCGCGAGCAGGAGGTGTTGGCGGCCTGGCGCTCTGCCCAGGGCTGAGGCGGTCCGTGCAGGTACGATCTCGAGGGCGACCCAACGAACGGGGCCCCCACGGAGTCTTTGGGAATGGGACGCTGATCTCTTCGGATGTGGTGACGCTGATCTCTTCGGATGTGGTGACGCTGGTCTCTTTCAAGCGGAGTAGCTCGTGCTGAAACCCCTGCTCGGGTGGGCCGTCGATTTCCGCGACGACCGGGAGTTCCGCGGCATGCTCATGGCCGCGGCGTACGGCTTCTTCATCATGTTCGCGTACTACAGCTTGCGGGCGGTGCGCTACGAGATCTCGGCGGCCGATCGGGGCAACCTCCAGATCCTCTGGACGGTGGTCTTCCTGGTGATGATCGTCGCCGTCCAGGCCTATTCGTGGCTTGCGTCGCGCTATCCCCGGGGTGTCTTCGTGCCGGTGGCGAACCGCTTCTTCATCGCGTGCCTCGTCGCCTTCTGGGCGAGTCTGGTCTTCCTACCGGAAGCGGCTCGACCGTGGATCGACCGGGTCTTCTACGTGTGGACGAGCGTCTTCGCCCTCTTCGTGGTGACCGTGTTCTGGGGCCTGGTCGCCGACTGCTTCACCAGCGATCAGGGCAAGCGGCTCTTCGGCTTCATCGCCATCGGCAGCTCGGTGGGCGGCATCGTCGGATCGAGCGTGACCGCCGCGTTGGCGGTCGAGGTGCCCGTGTTCACCCTTCTCCTCATCTCGTGCGTTCCGCTGGAGGCCGCCTCGTGGTTCGCGGGGAGCCTCCATCGCAACTTCGGCACGGGTTCGGTGACCACCGAATCGTCCGACGAGCCGCTCAAGGGGGACGCGTGGAGCGGGATGAAGGCCGTGTTCGAGTCACCCTATCTCATGGGGATCGCGGCCTTCATCGCGCTGATGACCTTCGCCTCCACCATCCTGTACTTCGCCCAGTCCGACCTCGTGTACGAGGCCATGACCGATCGGGGCGAGCGGCGCGCGTTCCTGGCGAAGATCGACATCGTGGTCAACGTCCTGACCATCGGATTCGAGATCTATCTGACGGCCCGGATCATCAAGTGGTTCGGTGTGGCCGTGACCCTCGCCATGGTGCCGCTCGCCGTGGCGGCGGGGTTCGTCGCCCTGGGCATCTGGCCCACGCTCTGGACGCTCGTCGTAGTGCAGGTGCTCTACCGGGCAGGCCGCTACGGGCTGGCGAAGCCGGCTCGGGAGGTCCTCTTCACCGTCGTCTCTCGCGAAGAGAAGTACAAGTCCAAGGCGTTCATCGATGCGGCCGTCTACCGGGGCGGCGATCTGGTGAGCGGATGGATCTACGCCGGCCTCGCGTTCGTGGGTCTGACCATCGGCTCCATCGCCTTCGCGGCGGCGCCGGCCGCCATCCTGTGGACCGTCGTGGCCCTCCGCATCGGCAAGGCGGGGGAGGAGCGGGCGGAGGCCATCGCGGACCCGGCGCGGGCGGCCGAGCTGGTGGGGTAGTCGCCGCGGAGGAGCGGGCTGAAGCATGTTGATGGACGGCGAGACCCTCCGGAAGATCATGTCCGGCGAGGTGACGCTGCAGTTCCGGCGATGGAAGCGACCCACGGTGAAGGCCGGAGGCACCCTCCTCACGGCCGTCGGTCTCCTCGCCATCGACGAGGTCGAGCGCACGACCGATGGCGACCTCACCGACGATGATGCGGTGGCCGCGGGCTACGCAGATGCAGATGAACTACGGGCGGTTCTCGAGAAGGGCAGACGCGGCGGTGATCTCTACCGCATCGCGCTGCGGTACGCGGGACCCGATCCGCGGATCGCACTTCGGGAGGACGTGCCCGATTCCGCGGCTATCGCCGACCTCCGGCGCCGCCTGGACGGCTACGACGCCCGAAGCCCCACAGGCCCGTGGGTCCGGGGCACCCTCGAGGCCATCCGCGACGCTCCCGGGACTCGCGCCGCCGACCTGGCCACGTCCGTCGGAATGGAAAAGGCGCGCTTCAAGGGCAACGTGCGGAAGCTGAAGGGCCTCGGGCTCACGGTGAGTTTGGAGGTGGGCTATCGATTGTCGCCGCGGGGACGTGCGGTGCTCAGCGCGCTCGTGGAGACGGCACACGGCGGGTAGTCGGCCCCCCCTGCCTCCCTTGCCGAGCCACGCCCCCGTCGGCATGGTGGCCCGGTGACCCCTGCTTCCGGAGGCTCCATGCGCTGGCCCGTCCCCATTCTACGCTTCGTCCAGCCGTTCTCGATCCCGGTGCTCCTGGCCGGTATTGCCCTCGCCCTGGCGCACCCCGTCGTCGCCCAGGACCTCGACGCTCCGCGACCCATCGAGGGTTCGAACACCGTCTTCATCGAAGAGATGACGTGGATGGAGGTGCGCGACGCCCTGGCCGAAGGGTGGACCACGGCCATCGTCGCCACCGGCGGGGTGGAGCAGAACGGCCCGTACGTCGCGTCGGGCAAGCACAACTTCGTCCTCCAGGCCACCACCGAGGCCATCGCCCGGGAACTCGGCAGCACGCTGGTGGCGCCCATCGTGAAGTTCGTTCCCGAGGGCTCCATCGATCCGCCGTCGGGGCACATGCGCTACCACGCCACCATCAGCGTGCGCCAGGAGACCTTCGAGGCTCTTCTCACCGACATCGTCGCGTCCCTCGAGGCCCACGGCTTTCTGGACATCGTCCTCATCGGCGACAGCGGCGGCAACGTGCGCGGGATGCAGAACGTGGCCGCGGCTCTAAACCGGGCGTGGACCGATTCGGAGGCCCGGGTGCACTTCATTCCCGAGTACTACACCGAGGACATCTACAGCTGCGAGTACCTGAAGAGGGAGCTGGACATCCATCAGCAGCCCGACAACTGCGTCGCCACCCGCAACGAGTACCACGACGACTACCATTACTCGTCCATCATCGCCACGGTGGACCCGGAGCACATCCGGGCCGAGCAGCGGAAGAAGGCGGGGCTGTTCAGCATCAACGGCGTCGATCTGAACCCGGTGGAGAAGACCGTCGAGAACGGTCGACGACTGGTGGAGTACCGGGCGGAGATCACGGCTCGAGCCATTCGCAGAGCCACGGGAGAGGGACGATGACGGCGCGTATCACCGGTCTTTGCGCCGCGGTCGGTTGGGTGGGGCTGTTCTTCGTTGGACCGACACCGGTTGCCGCTCAAGTGGCGACGCACATCTCCGCTGCCGAGCTCGACTCCACCATCGCCGCCGCGCCCGAGGGTCGGGTGAGCGATCAGCAGATCCGCATGGTGGACGTGGGCGGGATGAACCTGGGCGTCGGCGTGGTGCACCGTCCGGAAACGACGACGCTCACCGCCATCCAGCACCACGAGCAGGCCGAGATCTATCGCGTGGTGGCGGGTCACGGCGTCCTCGTCACCTCGCGGGTAATGACCGACGCCCGTGAGCTCGATCCCGACGGAGGAACCGTCCGCCGGCTCACCGGACCCAGCGCTTTCGGGACCATCCAGGGCGGCGTGAGCCGGACGGTGGGGCCAGGCGACATCGTGTTCATCCCCGCCGGCGTTGCCCACGGCTTCAGTGAGATCACCGAGGCCATCACCTACATCGTCTACCGCGTCGACCCCAAGCAACTCGTCGAACTGAAGGAGGGACGGTGAGACGCATCGCTCGCGGATCGCGCGACGTCGACCCCGTCGATACCGCCAACTTCGTCGTGCCCGGGACCATGCAGCGGATGGTGGGCGCCACGGACGACGAGCCGGTGCGCCTCTACCGCGTGTCCTTCGAAGAGGGGGCCCGGACGTTCTGGCACAGGCACGACGACTCCCAGCTCCTCTTCGGGCTGAGTGGTCGATGCATCGTCGTCGATCGCGCTGGAACCGAGCTCCTCCTCGAGCCCGGCGACGTGGTCATCATCGCCGCCGACGAAGAACACTGGCATGGCGCGGCCCACGGGGGCCCCGGCGAGCATCTGGCCATCAACTGCGGTGAGGTGACGACCTGGCTGGAGTCGTCCGAGGGGTAGGAAGGCCGGCTCAGACGGGATTCTATCTCTACCACTGCGCCTTAACCGTTATTCGAACCCCCGAGCGCTTTCTCGAACCAGTGGTGGGCGTAGAACTCGTCGTTGAACGGCTCCACCTCCTGGTACCCGGAGGTGCGATACATGCGAATCGCGCCGGTGAGTACCCGATTGGTTTCGAGCCTGGCGGTCGTGCATCCCAGGTCCCGAGCGGTGTCTTCCAGGGCGTGGAGCAACCTCCGTCCCAGGCCGCGCCCACGGCTGTCGGGGTCGATCCACATCATCTTGCTGTCCCCGACGGAAAGACTGGAAAGGGTGACCCCCCCGCATCCCACGGGGCGCTCGTCGTCCAGAACCAGGAGGAAGGCGCCCCGGGGAGGCACGAAGTCGTCGGGACCCGAGCTGACGCTTCGCTCCACGTCGAACCCCTCCTCGAATCGCTCGCGAAGCTCTTCGTAGTAGCGCCGGAGGCACTGGGCCGCCTCGGGACTGCGGGCATCGGCTTCGGCGACGACGATCACGGCGCCAACGCCTCCGCCAGTGTCCACCGCTCGTCGGTATCCCAGTCGGCCCGCGGCTCGGCGGCCGCTCGCGCCAACGTCCAGAGGCGTACGCGATCCGACGGAAGGTCGACGAGATGGGCGAAGTGCTCGATGGTGCCCAGCGGGTCGGCCAGGAGCCTGGGCATGCCGTTGAAGAGGTGTTGGGTCGTGTCGTAGGCGGGGTCTCCCACGAAGGGCTTCGGGTCGATGACGAGCCACGCCTCGCGCTCGGCCCGGAGGACATTGCCCGCGTGTAGGTCCGTGGCCAGAACGAAGTCCTCACCGTCCTCCTCGGCGAGCTCGGCGAAGAGGCTGAGGCCGAGGCGCACCAACCCCTCGTCGGGCCACTCGCTCCTCTGGGACCGCGTCTCTTCGGCCCACACGGCGAGCATTCGGGACAGCGGTCGAAACGAGTGCGACGGTCCGGGCTTTCGCCACAAGCGCCGGAGCAGGGAGGCGATGACCTCGTCCTGCACCGACTCCGGCTCCCCCCTCAGGGCCGTGCCCGGTACGCATCGCTCGAGAAGGAGAGCGTGCACGCCGTCGTCCCACTCGACAAGCTCCACCGTCGGGTCGCGGTCCCAGAAACGCAGGCCCAGCGCCTCATGCTCCGCTTCCATGTGGGGGAAGCCGATCTTGAGGACCGTGTCCTGCTGACCGCTTCTACGTGCGGGGGCCACCCAGGACGCGGTGACGTCGTTGGAGTCGAAGGGAGCATCGAGCTGGAGCGCCCATCGCGTCTCGAGCTCGCGGATGACGTCCGGAAGGGCCGTGAGCCACGCACGTCCCTCCGGCGTCCGACGGCAGTTCGCGGCGAGGGCTTCGGGTACGTAGGGCTTCAACTTCCGGGGAGCCGCTCGTTGCGGGACGCCAGCTCGGCGATCTTCCGGATCCTACGCGCTCGCGTTTCCGGCTTCTTGGCGAGCTTGATCCAGCGAAGGACGAAGCGCTGGTTGGAGTCGGGAAAGGCGTCGAAGTGCTTCAACGCGTTGGGCCGCGACGCCAACGCCTCCACGAGGTCGTCGGGTTTGACGAGGGCGTCCACGTCGTCCATGAAGTCCCACAGCCCGGCTTCTTTGGACGCCTCGATGGCACGGCGTCCTGGGGGGCGCATCAGTCCCTCCGACTCCAGGCGTGCCGCGCGATCCTGGTAGCTCCTGGCCCAGTGCTGAGCGCGCCGGGGCGAGATGAGCTGCATCGTCCGGTCGCCATCGAGCTTACGTCGGATGCCGTCGATCCATCCGTGGCAGATCAACTGGTCCAGGACTTCTTCACGGGACACGTACTTCCCCTCCACGTGCTTCTTGAAGGTGACCAGCCAGACGGAGTCCGATTGGGTGTGGAGCGTCTCGAGCCAATCGCGGAGGTGCTGCTCCGACGTGACCTCCACCTGCTCGAAGTTCTCGGTCTTCGTCACGGGGCTCCTGCTACCGACACGCGGCCGAGCATCGCTGGAACGCCTGAAGGCGATTCCCCTCGGGGTCTCTCATCAGGAAGCTCCGCATCTGAAGAGCTCCGTCGACGAAGATCTGCCGGTCCGTGTCGACGCCCCTCTCCCGCATTCGCGCGAAGAAGGCGTCGATGTCCTCCACGATGAAGCCCGCCTTGAACAGCCCGATGTGGCGAGATTCCGGTCGGGTATCGCCCACCTGGTGGATCAGTTCGACCACGATCTCGTGTCCAGCCAGGACACGGATGGAGAGGTCGTCGGCGTCGAGCCGGTTCGCCTCCCGGAGGTCGAACACCCGGGTGTACCAGTCGGCAGCAGCGTCGAGATCGGACACCCTCAAGGCCACGAAGAAGCCGCTCGCCAGTGCTGGCCCGCCCTCTTGGCCAGCGGAACCCAGGGGGGTCAGGAGCAGCAGGAAGCACGCTGCCAACGGTCGCACTCTAAGCATTCGAGTATCGGGGGGTGGGAGGAAGGAGTGAGATTCGGGAGGAGCAGCCACATGCGCCGCAAACCGCGTACCCTCCCCGGCCGTACGGGCCGGATACCACCCGTGGGTGCAGGGTGTCGGGGGAACAGGGCGGACACTCGAAGGCGCGCTCGAAGCGGGAGGC